>CAZGBM010000075.1:0-7865 GCA_964523975.1 uncultured bacterium
AAGAGAAACAACAAATCACACAAATGACACGAATATTAAAAAAAGATTTATTGTGTTGTCTAAAAACAAAAAAGTTTTTAGGGATGGATGGTTGGGTAATCTTTTTTATCCGTGAAAATCTGTGGCTAATTAAAAAGTTGTTTGTGAAATTTGTGTTATCCGTTTTTACTTTTTTATTTATGGCGTTAGGAAGTTGGGAGGTTGGGAAGTTAAAATGAAAAAATAGTAAAACCCTGTAAATCTTGTTAATCCTGTCTAAATATTTTTAGGTTTAGGATTGAGGGGTAAAAAAACTAAGAAGAAATCCTGCTTATCCTTATTTTGGATCTGCGTCCTAATATCTTTGTGCTTTAGTGCCTTTGTGGCAAAAAAAGTGGCGAATTTTCTTCCTTGACTTTTTAAATGAAAAACATAAGTATTTTTTAGGATACTTAAGTTATGAAACTGTTTAAAGATATTCCTAAAAATGTTAAAGCGCTGGGATTCGTGAGTCTTATAAACGATGCGGCCAGCGAGATGATTTATCCTCTTCTGCCGATTTTCCTTACCTCCATTCTGGGGGTGGGTGCCGGAGCTCTGGGTGTTATTGAAGGAATTGCCGAATCTACAGCGAGTCTGCTTAAATTGTTTTCCGGATGGATTTCGGATAAGATAAAAAAGAGAAGGATTCTGGTTTTGATTGGTTATTCTCTTGCGGCTCTCGGGAGACCTGTAATCGCGTTAAGCAGAACCTGGTGGCAGGTCGCGGTTGTCAGATTCGTAGATCGATTGGGGAAGGGAGTAAGAACTTCCCCCAGGGATGCGCTTATCTCTTTATCCACACCAGATGAAATCAAGGGAAAAGCTTTCGGCTTTCATAGGGCAATGGACCATGCGGGTGCCATAATCGGGCCCTTGAGCGCTGTATTGCTTCTAAAACTTGGTTTGAGCCTGAAGCATTTGTTCCTCTGGGCTTTGCTGCCCGGAGTAGTGACAATCCTTATAACGATTATCTTTGTAAAGGAAAAGAAAGCAAAAGCTGAGTCAGAGAATGTAAATTTCGATTTTTCCGTACTTTCGAAGAATTTCAGAGTTTATCTTCTGATTCTCATCCTTTTTACCTTCGGGAATTCATCCGATGCGTTTCTTATTTTGAAAGCAAAGGATGCCGGCGTAGCGATTGTCTTTATCCCGCTCCTCTGGGTTGTGCTGCATTTTGTGAAGATGATGACTTCGGTTCCGGGAGGAATCTGGTCCGATAAGGCTGGAAGACGGAAGGTGATAATAACCGGCTGGATTGTATATGCGCTTATTTATCTTGGCTTTGGATTCTCATCCCGGATATTCCATATCTGGATTTTATTCGCGCTTTACGGCATATATTTCGGTCTTACCGAAGGGGTCGAGAAGGCTTTTGTGAGCGACCTTGTTGATAAAAAATTCCAGGGTACCGCGTTTGGGTTCTACCATCTTGCAGTCGGACTTGCGGCATTCCCTTCGAGTGTAATTTTCGGCTTTATCTGGCAAAAACTGGGGTCCGAAGTAGCCTTTATCTATGGAGCCTCCCTCGCGGGTCTCGCCTCAATTCTGCTTCTTTCTTTTGTTGCGGAAAAGATTAAATAATTTCTCTGGCGCAAATTCTACAAAAACCGTAATGACACCTTGACAAAATTTCAAATTGTATTATATTATTGATACAATAATATGAAGATAGATAAGAGCAAGCCAATATGGAGACAGATAGTTCGTGAAATCAAAGAAAGGATTTCGCGAGGAGAAATCGAGCATGACGTGCCCACGGTACGTGCTCTTGCGGAAGAGTTAAGCGTAAATCCAAATACTGTCGCAAGGGCTTACAGGGAATTGGAGCGAGAAGGTATTGTCGAGAGTTGGGTTGGCAGAGGTACATGGGTAAAGCAGAAATCTTCGAGCAAACTTAAAGAAAAGATGATCAACGATGTGGTGGATGAATTCGTTGGCAGTCTTGTCTCGATGGGTTTATCGAAGAAAGAAATAAAAAAATTAGTGAGGCAGATAGATGATAGAAATTAAAAACCTCGTAAAGAGATACGATGATGTTTGCGCTGTAAATGATATTAGCTTAAATATTGAAGATGGCTCTTTTGTAGGTCTTGTCGGACCCAATGGCAGCGGAAAAACAACTCTTCTCAAACTCATTTTTGGATTCTGCCGCCCAACAGAAGGGGAAATTAAAATCGACGGTAGGGCTCCCGGAATAGAGCTAAAATCGAAAGCCGCTTTTTATCCTGAGAATGATTCGACCTATCACTGGATGAAAGCAGGGGATTTAATCAAATGGTATTCGCACTTTTTCTCCGACTGGAATAAAGAAAAAGAAAAAGAGCTTATTGATTTCTTTCAGATCCCTCTTCACCGCTATGTTGAGCATTTATCGAAAGGATTGAGGATAAGACTGAAATTAGTCTTGACTCTTTCGCGTGACGCCAAAACATTTCTACTTGACGAACCTCTCTCGGGAATAGATCCTGCTTCGAGAAAGAATATTATGACCGGAATTCTTAAAGCATATAGAGAAGACCAGACATTTATTTTTTCCACCCACATAGTTTCCGAGGCGGAAATGCTTTTCGAGAGAACAATATTTATGAAAGAAGGCAATATAATCATCGACGGCCAGTCAGACGCCCTAAGAGAAAAATACGGAAAATCTATGGACCAAATTTTCAAGGAGGAACTTTATGGGTAGTTTATTCAAAAAAGAACTCCTTGGAGAAAAAAACTGGATTATCGGTTTTTGCGGATTCGTTCTTGGAATCAATTTTCTCTTTTTACCTTTATCGAAAATTACGGAAGGATTCATGGCTATATCAGCAATATTTATGACTCTTCCTGCGTTTCCTCTCATGGCTTTAGTAAGAGCATTCCTTATATGGAAAAACGAGTGGGATTCTAATACAAGTTTTCTTTTGCTTTCTTTGCCTTTAAGGGGATATAAAATAGTTTTAAGCAAATTGGGAGCTCTGGCGGTGGAAATATTCCTGTATGTACTTTTTGTGTTTCTTGTTCCGTATCTTATATTGATGATATTTACCGATCAGTTCAGAATAGAAATTCTGGACTTCTTAAAGTTGTGGTTCCTGGTCGGGTTCAGGATTTTTCTCATTGTGCCCTTTGCTATATTTTCCTATCTTCTTGGCAGGATTTTTTCGAAGGCAAAGGGATGGATTACTGCCGGAAGTCTTGTAGGTCTTTTATTTATATATTCCCGTTATTTGAATTTGGGGAAAAAGCTTTTCTCTTTCCTCCCGGAAGTCTCTTTGAGTTTTACTTTCTCGGGGGATGTAGAGAAATTCAGTCTGAATATCGAAACTTTGACCGCGACTTTCCTGTTCGGAGTAATTCTTATTTTTGCCTCTTGCTTTTTTATAGAAAAAGCAGAATTATAATATAATAAAAAAGGAGGAAAGATGGAGAGTCACGTAAAAGCGGTCGGAATAATCAATATAGCTTTCAGTATACTGGGAATTTTGGCAGCGATTATTGTTTTCACTGTACTTAATATAGTAGCAAAAATTCCTGATGTAGAGGAAGAAGCAGTGCGCATTCTTCAGATCATAGCAGTAGTGGTACCATGGTTTTTGATAATTGTTTCTCTGCCCGGAATTATAGGGGGGGTAGGACTTTTAAAATATCAGGGCTGGGCAAGAATTCTTGTTCTCATTTTATCATTTCTTGATTTATTGAATTTTCCTATGGGTACCGCAATCGGCATTTACTCGATATGGGTTTTGTTGAATAACAAAACAGAGAAATTATTTGCCAAGAGCAAAAAGAAAGCCTGATAAATATTGGTGAGTAGGAATTAGTAAGAAATTATTAGAACTCCAAAAAAAGTTCAGTGAGTATCGATTTGGTATAAATTAAAATGCAAAATCATATCTATACCCCCAACAACTCATTTTTTAACAACAAATTGCACAAATTTCACAAATAAATTTAAGAATAATCAATTTTATTAATATTCGTGTTATTCGTGTGATTTGTTGTTTCTTTTTTAATTAGTTCGATGGGTCGTTAGGCGGTTGGATGTTTAAAACAGAAAAGAAAAAATTGGGTGTGGTGAGGCTCTGTGTTCTCTGTGTCTCTGTGGCTAATTTTTTTTGAATTTTGATTTGTATTTTTCCATTTTGATATTTGATTTTTAAATTTTAGTGACCTTTTCACGTCGCTATCTCTATGATAAGTTTAAGTGGTATGGACCGGGTCTACTTTTTTGCTCAAAGCTCTTGACTATTTGAATTTTTTTATTTACTCTGTAATTAACAATAAGGAGGCAGAATGGCTCGAAAAAATTTTGATAAAGAAGAACTTATCGGGCATACCCGTTATTTAGGCGGATGGTTAAAATTTCTGGGAATAGCTAAAATAGTTCAGGGTGCATTTCTTGTAGTAACAATCTTTGGTGCAGTTTTTGGAGCCGTTACCATATGGGAAGGTCTGCTCTTAAGCCGCGCAGCAAATGGTTCGAGGGAAATTTCTGCCGGCAAACTGGAAGCCCTTGGTAAAGAAACACTTTATCCTCTTAAAATATACTTCATTATCCAGGGCGTTATTATTGTCCTAATTTTTGCCGGGGTCCTCTCTGGTCTTTTAATACTTGCCGGCCTTATAGGTGCAGTATCCCTTGACGGGTTAATAGAACTCCTAATCGAACTACTGAGAAATTTACAGTTTAAATAAAAATAATTTGTTAAGGAGGAAGCATGTTTAGGAGTAAAAATTATCTGTTGTTGTTTATCGTAATTTTAGCTCTTGTTTTTATGAGTTGTGCTCCGGGAAACGAAAATTGGAATCAGGAAATAAATCCTGGAAGTAAAGCCGGATTCTGGATAGGCATATGGCATGGGGCAATAATCATAGTAACTTTTATCGTGAGTCTTTTCACGGATGATGTCGGCTTATATGAAATAAATAACACCGGCTGGCCTTACAATTTAGGATTTATAATAGGGCTTAACATATCGATCGGTGGTATGTTCAGCGGAGGGAAGAAAAGGAGGAAATGTCATTAAGATTTATATGAGGAGGTTTTCATAGAGTATAAAAAATTATTGGGTAATACCAATATCCCGGTACTTGGACTTGGAACATGGGAAATCGGGGGAGGTATGAGTAGAGATACAAGTAGAGACAGCGAAGGTATTGCCGCTATAAAAAAAGCAATAGAACTTGGGTATACTCATATAGATACAGCGGAGATGTACGGCGCGGGTCACTCGGAAGAATTGATAGGTTTTGCAATAAGCGACTTCGACAGAGAATCGCTTTTTATTACCACAAAAGTTTTGCCTGAACACCTGCATTACGACGATGTTATTAAATCTGCAGAAGGCAGCCTTAAAAGACTTGAGACCGACTATATAGATCTCTATCTGATACATATCCCCAATCCCAAAATCCCGATAAAAGAAACAATGAAAGCGATGGATTTATTGGTTCGACAGAAGAAAATAAGATTTATCGGAGTAAGTAACTTCTCGGTAGAACAATTAAAAGAAGCCGGGGAATATACTGAAAATAAAATCGTAAACAACCAGATAGAATACAACCTCCTAACGAGGCACAGCGGCATGTATAACGTAAATATTGAGTCGGAAATAATCCCTTACTGTCAGGAAAACGACATCATAATCACAGCCTGGAAACCTCTCGTTAAAGGAGAATTATTCCGAAAGAAAAACAAATTATTAGAAGAGCTTGCCCCGAAGTACAATAAAACTATTGGGCAGATTGCGATAAATTGGCTTATTTCTAAAAAGAATATTATTACAATACCAAAATCAACAAATACCGAACATCTTAAAGAAAACCTGGGTGCCCTGGGTTGGAAGTTAGGCGCGGAAGATATGAAAAGATTGGACGAAGAGTTCAGGTAAGGTAAATTATGTCGAAATATAAATGTCCGAAATGCGGAATGGAATTTAGCCAGCCGGGTAAGTGTACGATGTGTAATGTTCCTCTTCTGGAAGTTGTAGAAGAGAAATCTTGTGAGCATTGCGAACCTAAAGAGATGAAACACGAACACCATGAACATCATGCCCATCACGACCACACCGAACATCATAAACACATGGTAAAAGATTTTAGAAAAAGATTTTTTATTTCTCTCGTAATAACGATACCAATACTTTTTCTTTCGCCTTTAATACAGTATTTTTTAAATTATTCTCTTACTTTTAATGGCGACAAATATTTATTGTTTGTGTTGTCAAGCCTCGTTTTCTTTTATGGCGGTTGGCCATTTCTGAAAGGGCTTTTTGATGAATTAAAAGAAAAACAGCCGGGTATGATGACTCTAATAGCACTTGCTATTTTTGTAGCTTATGTCTACAGCGGTGCGGTCGTATTCGGGCTTAAGGGCAAATATTTTTTCTGGGAACTTGCAACACTTATCGATATTATGCTGCTTGGACACTGGATAGAGATGAAATCTGTTCTGGGCGCTTCAAGAGCGCTGGAAAAACTAGCAAAGTTATTACCTGATACAGCGCATCTAATAGTGGGAGACGATATAAAAGACGTAAAAATATCAGAGCTTGAGAAAGAAAATACTATTTTAATTAAAGCGGGAGAAAAAGTGCCTGCGGATGCAGTCATTATTGAAGGAATTAGCTATATTGATGAGTCCATGCTTACCGGAGAATCAAAGCCCGTTAAAAAAGAAAAAGGGGGTAGGATAATAGGAGGTTCGGTTAACGGAGATTCGGTAATAAAGGCAAGAGTTGTTGGAACCGGAGAAGATTCCTATTTAAATAAAGTAGTTGATCTGGTTAAACAGGCGCAAGCTTCCAAATCAAAAACTCAAACGTTGGCAGACAGAGCTGCGGTATGGCTTACCATTATCGCTATAACAGCAGGTACAATAACTTTAATTTTCTGGTTGTTTGAAGCACCCGATATTGCGTTTGCGATCGAGCGAATGGCGACCGTCATGGTAATAACGTGTCCTCACGCTCTGGGGCTTGCTATACCTCTTGTAAGTGCAGTTTCAACATCACTGTCGGCAAAAAACGGACTTCTCATAAGAAACAGAACGGCATTTGAAAACTCGAGAAAGATAACCACACTGGTATTCGATAAAACCGGCACTTTAACTGAAGGTAAATTCGGTGTAAGTTCTGTTAAAGTCTTCGATTCCGAATATGACGAAAAAAATATAATTCAAATAGCCTCTTCACTTGAGGTGAATTCCGAACATTCTATAGCAAAAGGGATTTTAACCAAAACAAAAGAGTTAGGTTTGAATCCGCTGAAAAGCGAAAACTTTAAAGTTATAAAAGGAGAGGGAGTTAAAGGTAAAGTTGACGGCAAAGAAGTTCTGTTGGTTAGCAAAAGTTATCTGGATAGTAATAATATCAAGATTCCCGAAAAAGCGGCGAAAAGCGCAAACGGTACACTGGTGTTTGTTTTGATAAATGATAAAGTAAAAGGTTTAATAGAATTATCCGATAAAATAAGAGCGGATTCTTACGAAGCTATAAAGAGATTGAAAACCGAAGGAATAAAATGCTGGATGCTTACCGGAGACAATAAAGATGTGGCAAAAGATGTGGCAGATGAACTTGAACTGGACGGCTTCTTTGCCGAGGTTTTGCCGCATGAGAAACAGGAAAAAATCAAGGAACTTCAGAACAAGGGAGAAATAGTTGCAATGACCGGAGACGGGATAAACGATGCGCCGGCTCTTGCCCAAGCAGATGTAGGAATTGCTATCGGTTCGGGAACCGACGTTGCTGCGGAGACCGCGGATATAATTCTTGTAAACAGCAATCCTAAGGATGTCTTATCCCTTATACTTTTCGGCAAGGCAACTTATAGAAAAATGCTGCAGAATTTATTCTGGG
>CAZGBM010000076.1:0-7749 GCA_964523975.1 uncultured bacterium
TTTCCTAAAATACACAGAGACCGTTCCGGAGTTGAAGCAATTTAAAGAATTTATAGTCTCAAAGCAAGAATACTGGGATAAACGAAATCAGACTATGGCAAAAAACATTATCGACTATGCAGCTGAATTTCAAGGAAAAAGAATCATTGTAATAAACGGATTCGAACACCGATATTATTTGCGAAAGGAACTACAACAATCACAGAAGCAAAATTTTACTTTGAAAGAATACTGGGAATACTAATTAAGGAAAAGAGCAATGTATCAAAGAAGCCTAAAATATGAAATTTAAGATAAAAAACTCTTTATTGCTTTCATTGCAATTATCCATTTAGGAATGAAATACTCTGATCAGCAAAAAAGAGAAAATAAGCCGACTCTTATAAATTTGCATCCACAAAGCAACTGGCTGTGTATGCTTATAACTATCGCTCTGGTCGGGATTGTTGGATTACTCGACTATATTACAGGTCCTGAGATTGCATTCTCCCTTATCTACCTGATTCCAGTTACAATAGGTGCGTGGTTAATCGGGAAAAATTTTGGCCTCGTCATCTCTATACTTAGTGCGGCCGTTTGGATGACTGCTGAATTTACCTCAGGACGATTATACTCACATGTTGCAATTCACTACTGGAATACAGCCACCAGGTTGGGTTTCTTTACGGTTGTGACCTTACTGCTGGGACGCCTGAAGACTGCTCTAAACACTGAGCAGGCATTAGCACGAATCGATTATCTTACCGGTGTTATGAACTCACGATCCTTCTACGAGTTAGTGGTTACGGAATTAGAACGGTGTAAAAGGTACAAACGGCCTTTTGCGGTCGCGTACATCGACGTAGATGATTTTAAGAATATAAACGACCAATTCGGGCATCCGACCGGAGATGTTGCTCTACGAACCGTCGCTGGTGTTATCAGGAAAAACCTACGAAGCGTTGATGTGATAGCCCGCCTCGGTGGCGATGAATTCGCCATCTTATTCCCGGAAACATCTGAAAAAGCTGCTGCTAAAGCCATCCAAAAAGTCAAAGATGCCATAAAAAATGAAGTCAATCTCAAGGAATGGCCAATCACATTAAGCATTGGTATATTAACCTGCAAAACCTGCCCACCAAATGTAGAACAAATGATGGTAATAGTGGATTCGCTAATGTATTCGGTGAAGCGACACGGCAAAAATGGTGTAAGACACTCAACATACAATGCTAAAAAACCCTAAAAACACCCATTGTAATAAACCAATGAATAAGAAGCCTATTGTCGGAATAAGTACCTGTTTACTTGGTGAAAACGTAAGGTATGACGGCGGAAACAAACTTAATTTGTACCTGCGAGATACACTTGGAAAATATGTAGATTATGTACCGGTATGCCCGGAAGTGGAATGCGGTATGACCGTTCCCCGTGAGGCAGTCCATCTTGTTGAGATAAATGGCAATATACGTCTGATGACCGTAAAAACGAATATAGACATGACAGGGAAAATGAATTCCTGGATTAAAAAACGACTAAAAGACTTATCAAAGAAACAACTTTGCGGCTTTATTTTTAAATCAAAATCTCCCAGCTGCGGATTATCCCATGTAGAAGTTTACAGAAAAAGCGGTGTAGCGAAAAATAGTGTTGGATTATTTGCCAAATGCTTTATAGAACGATTCCCCCTACTTCCCGTAGAAAAAGCCGAAAGTTTAAACAATGATAAACGCAGAGAAAATTTTATCGAGAGAATATTTTTAACGCAGCGCTGGTATGCCTTAAATGAAAAAAGAATACATTTCGATAAATTTGAATCTATCCCAAATGTTGGTATGGCTATTGCATCTAAATTGCGCCGGCTTGGTTTCAAATCGCCTGCCGACCTCGCCGGTCAGGACCCTTTCATTATGTATAGAAATCTTTGCAAATTGACCAACAAACGTCACGACCCATGTCTTCTGGATGTCTTTATTTCTGCCGTATCATTCTGTAACGGAAACCCGCCAAAACCCTGGTGGAAATACACGGCAGAACGAAAAGCAAAACTTGGAAAGTAATTTACCAATGAGAATAAAATTAGTTTCGGTAATCTCGTTTATCTCTATTGCTATTGGTTTATTATCTTTTGCAGAAAGCAAAATTCCTTCAAGTAATCGTTCCGGAAGTGCTATCGCGAGAGTCGAACCTGAACTTAAAGAAGAATTCGAAAAGAAAAAAATGCAATACGGTTCCCCTATATTTGTAAGGATTTTCAAAGAATCAAAGGAACTCGAAATATGGGTCAAAACGGAAAACCAATTCAATCTTTTCAAAACCTACGAAATCTGCACTTACGGAACGGGTACACTTGGTCCAAAAACAAGACGGGGAGACGGGCAGGCTCCGGAAGGTTTCTATTTCGTTACGCCGCAAAGATTGAATCCCTCAAGCGACTTTTATTTATCATTCAATATCGGGTACCCGAACAGCTATGACAGAATTAGCAAGAGAACCGGCGGCAATTTAATGATACACGGAAGCTGCGTTTCGATAGGTTGTTATGCAATGACCGATGCCGGAATCGAAGAAATATACACGATTGCCGTTGCCGCTTTCCGTAACGGGCAAAAGTTCTTCAGAGTACATATTTTTCCTTTTAGAATGAACGAAGCGAATATGGAAAAATATAAACAATCCGAGTGGATAGAATTCCGGAACAACCTAAAAGAAGGTTATGATTTTTTCGAAAAAAACAAAATACCTCCCAACGTGGAAGTAAGAAATAAAAAGTATATATTTAAGCCTTCCGAATAATAAAAAAATAACATGGTACTTCACCAAATCCCAAACCGCTTAAACAATAACACGTGGCAGAATATTAAAGCTCTATATATTTTATTAAAGCAAAGGAGTCGTTAAATTGCATCTAAATTCTGCAAAAATTAACGCCTTCATACTCCATACCGCGAAAAAAATTCACCTGAAAGAGAGACTTTTTTTTACTTCGATTTTTTGTTAACACCAGTCTTGCAAACTCTATATTTTTTTACCACTTATCGCTCATGACCAACCCATCCATTATCCTATCCACAACGGAAAAGCTTGAAAATTAAATAGTATCGCCCTCTTGACTTATTCCGATTTCCCATTAAGATTATTTACAAGATTTACAGTTTTCGGGGTTGACATTAAAAGGTATTCTAATAAATTGGTGTATATAAAAGTAAGGAGGTGAAATGCCTGAAGACGATAAAAACAAGGATTTCGATAAGATAGAAGAAGAAGAAGAAGAAGAAGAAGAAGAAGATAAAAAAGAGAAGATAGAAGAAAAAGAATCCAAAAGTATGGAAAATATAGTTACGGAATTAAAGGAAGAAAGAGACGAGCTCATGGATAAGTATCTTAGAGCACTTGCAAACTACGAAAACCTAAGAAAAAGAGCTATTCAGGAAAAAGAAAAGACATACAACTTCACCTTAGAAGAAGTTTTCAGAAAAACTCTTCCGATTCTCGACGATTTTAAAAGAGCATTCAAATCTCTCGGCAGCAGTGGGCATCACAAAGACGATTACAAATCTTTTAGCGAAGGGATGCGGCTTGTTCAATCCAATTTCGAAAAATTATTAAATAGTTATAATATTTTACCATTTGAATCTGTAGGAGAAAAATTTGACCCTTCAAAGCATGAAGCGATTCATGTCATGGAACACAACGACGAAGAAGAGGGAAAAATATTGGAAGAAACTGAATGCGGCTACAAAATAAGCGACAGGGTTCTGCGACCTGCAAAAGTAATAGTGGCGAAAAAAAGCGAAGAAACTAAAGATAAAAACAAAGACGAAAGCAAAAATCAAGGAGGAAACTCAGAATGAAAGAACCTGTAATTGGAATAGATCTCGGTACAACTAACTCGGTTGTCTCCATTGTCGAGCAATCTGAGCCGGAAGTAATATCGAACCCGGAAGGGCAAAGAACCACCCCTTCGGTAGTAGGATTCAAAGAGGGCGAGGAGTTAGTCGGACTGCAGGCAAAAAGACAACAGATTACCAATCCTCAGAATACTGTCTATTCGGTAAAAAGATTCATGGGTAGAAGATACTCGGAAATTTTAGAGGAAAAGAAAAAAGTTCCATTTGACGTAATAGAAGGACCTCATAACGATGCCAGAATTAAAGTGGAAGACAAAGTTTACTCCCCACCTGAGATTTCCGCAAAAGTACTACAATACCTTAAGAAAGCAGCGGAAGCGCATTTAGGGCGTGAAATCAAAAAAGCGGTTATAACCGTACCTGCTTACTTCAACGACGCTCAGAGGAAAGCGACAAAGGACGCAGGAGAGATAGCGGGTCTTGAAGTCCTCAGAATTATAAACGAACCTACCGCAGCTTCGCTTGCCTACGGGCTTGGAGAAAAGAAAGAAGAAAAAATTGCCGTTTTTGACCTTGGAGGAGGAACTTTCGATATATCAATTCTGGAAATAAGCGAAGGTGTTTTTGAAGTCCTCTCCACAAACGGAGATACTCACCTCGGAGGAGACGATTTTGACCATGTCATAATGGAATGGTTGATAGAAGAATTTAAAAAAGAAACGGGTATCGATATTTCCAACGATAGAAGTGCCGTTCAAAGAGTCAGAGATGCTGCAGAAAAAGCCAAGTGCGAGCTTTCTACAATGAAAGAAACCACGATAAATCTACCATATCTCGCCGGAGATAAAACTGGCGCAAAACATCTCGAAAAGAAATTAACAAGAGCCAAAATGGAATCCCTGACCGAAAGCCTTCTCAACAGGGTAGACGGTCCGGTAAAACAAGCACTTGAAGATGCAAAACTTACCCCAAAAGATATCGACGAAGTTATTCTCGTAGGTGGTATGACAAGAATGCCCATTGTTCAGGAAAGGGCTAAACAACTTTTTGGCAGGGAACCTCATAAGGGTGTAAACCCGGACGAAGTTGTCGCTGTAGGGGCAGCAATCCAGGGAGGAGTTCTTGCCGGCGACGTAAAGGATGTTCTGCTGCTTGATGTGACCCCCTTATCTCTGGGTATAGAAACTTTAGGCGGAGTGATGACCCCAATTATACCAAGAAACACTACAATTCCTACGGAGAAAAGCAAAGTTTTTACGACCGCAGAGGATAACCAGCCTGCTGTTTCTATACATGTTCTTCAGGGTGAAAGACCTACGGCAACCGATAATAGAACTCTCGGAAGATTCGAATTACCGGGTATACCTGCCGCGCCAAGGGGCGTTCCGCAAATAGAAGTCAGTTTCGACATCGATGCCAACGGAATACTCCACGTCTCCGCAAAGGACCTCGGAACCAACAAAGAACAATCCATCAGAATCGAATCATCTTCAGGTTTAACCGAGGATGAAATCGGAAAAATGAAACAAGACGCTGAAACATACGCGGAAGAAGATAAAAAGAAAGAAGCGTTAATCAATATAAAAAATCAAGCCGATACATTGATTTACACTTCGGAAAAAACTCTAAGAGAACACGGCGATGTGATTTCCGGCGAAGAACGAGGCAATATCGAAAACTGTATTTCCGACTTACGAGAGGCAATAAAAACTGAAGACGCCGCCAACATCAAACACAAAATGGAAAATCTCCAGAAGGCTTCTTATTCTATCTCCGAAAAATTATACAAAAAAGCAGAGCAAAAAACCGGACAGAAACCCGGACCCGGTACTACCGAACAGGGAAAAGAAGAAGAGAAAAAAGAAGAAGGCGAAGGTGAAGTTGAAGCCGACTTCGAAGTAATAGATGAAAACGAGGAGGACAAGGACAAAGGTAAATAGAAAAAAATATGCCAAAAGATAACGACTACTACGAAACCCTGGGGGTCAAAAAAGACGCAAGTACCGAAGAAATAAAAAGGGCTTATAAGAAGTTAGCCAGAAAACATCACCCCGACGTCAATAAAGACAATCAAAAAGAAGCCGAAAAAAAATTCAAAGAGATATCCGAAGCCTACGAAGTGCTTGCAGACCCGCAAAAAAGGGCTAATTATGACCGTTTCGGTAAAGAAGGGGTTCACTTCGAAGGTGGACATTTCACATGGCAGGACTTCACTCACCAGGATGACCTGCGGGATGTATTCGGAGACATCTTCGAAAACTTTGGTTTTGGCGGTGGCGGTGGTATTTTCGGAGATTTATTCGGACAAACAACAAGAACAGGGAGAACCAGAAGAGTACATAAACCGTCAGGCGAAGACGTTCGTATACCTCTCGAAATAACTCTCAAAGAAGCATCCGAAGGAACAACAAAAAAGATAAAAATCCGTTTGTTCGAAAAGTGCGGAAGATGTGACGGAAGAGGCGGAACGACAACAACCTGTTCCCGGTGCAACGGAAACGGCGAGGTTCAGGTAAGCCGTTCGAGTTTCTTCGGACAGATGGTATCCGTTTCTACCTGCCCTGTATGCAGGGGAATCGGCGAAGTCGTAAAAGACGCCTGTCCCGATTGTCACGGAGAAGGGCGAGTTAAAAAAGAAAAACAAATTTCGGTCAGAATTCCCGCAGGGGTTGAAACAGGAAACTATATCCCCTTAAGAGGAGAAGGGAATGTCGGTATAAGAGGAGGCTCAAAGGGCGGAATAATCGTCCATATAAGCGTAAAAGAAGACCCAAAATTTCAGAGGGAAGGCAGCGACTTAAGAATAAAAGTCCCGATAAGCTATAAAACAGCCATCGAAGGCGGAAAAGTAACCATACCTACCTTAAACGGAAGGGTAAACCTAATAATACCGTCCGGAACAAGATCCGGAAAAATATTCGCTCTAAAAAGTCAGGGTATGGGCAACCTCTACGGCATGGGCAAAGGAGACCTCCTCGCAGAAGTCTATATCTGGACACCTGAGAAAATCTCCAAAAAAGCAAAGGATTTGCTTAAGGAACTCGATAAGGAACTCGGCAACCCACCGAAATTGTAAAGACCTAACCACAGATTACACAGATTAACACAAGATTACCCCACCACACCTTATTTTATATTTTTTGTTTGTTTTAACTAAAACCTAAAACCGAAAAACCAAAACCTAATATCTCACACAGAGACACAGAGAACACAGAGCCACCCCACACCCTAATATATATTTTGTTTTCTAAAACCCAACCCTCCCCAAGACCAAAAATCAACAACAAATTGCACAAATCTCACAAATGAATGGAAGGCAGATTAAAGGATGATAAATTGAAAAAAACATGTTTTTTTATCTTTTTGATATTATGTTCTCCTACATTATTGAAAGCAAGTTGGACTCAAGAAGAAATAGAAACAATCACAAGTGAAATCCAAAAAAAGTTACCCTCTTGGAAAACAGAAGAGACGGTTGAAATACTTAAAGAATCCGAAAGCAGAGGGGGGCAATACATCGATGCAAGACAAACCGACGAAGGAAGAATTAGCATAAAAATAATGGGCAAAACTGTTTTGCTTGATGGAAAAGATATTACCGGAAATTTAGGCAGCAAAATTACACATGGTAATAATAGTCCCATAATAGAAAATGTAGATAATAGCGAAATAGCAGTAGGAGACCAAGCTACAGCCTATAAGGAAACGAAAAAGACAAGTATAAACCTTTCTTTAATATTAGCAATCTCCTTTTACCTTTACATCCCAATATCCGTTGTTATTTACATAATTTTATTTAGAAAATTAAAAAAACAGCGTAGGTTAAAAAAATAGCAGTAAAATTAAAAAATAAGATTTCAGAGCTGAGATTCAGGAGAAAAAAATAAATTAAAATCCTGTTAATCCAGTTAATCCTGTC
>CAZGBM010000077.1:0-7733 GCA_964523975.1 uncultured bacterium
CTTCTGCGGTTATGCCCGCAATTTTGACGTCCGCTTTTGTTTCAAGGAGCGGAAAGCTTTCCACATCCGATTCTCCCTGCATCAGGAAATAAGGAGAAGAGGAGTCTTTTTCTTTTGTGCTCTCACTTGTCTGGGCGTAAATCGAAGTTGTAAATAAACCTGCAATTAGAAAAAATACTACAATCATTACTCTTTTCATTTATTCCTCCTTTTAGGGTTGTTTATCTATTTTGATTCAGCAAGTACAATTTAGTTCCGAAATTTGTTTGTCGATTTTAATAAAAATTTATCTTTCAACTTTTTCCAGGTCTTTTCCTTTAACTAAATCGGCATCGTAAAATTCCTTTGTTTCCGGTAAAGACACAAAAAGTCTTTCTGTAAAATCTATAGCGATTTTTATTTTTTCGGTCTCGCACTCGAGCAGGTGTCCCCCTCCTTTTTTATCTTCCGTGATAAAATGAAGATGATATCCGGGTACGTTTATTCCATTTAAGTATTCGGGAAATTTGAAACCCACCAGTGTCCCTTTTACGTTATGAAACTCAAATTCAGGCTGAGTTTTTACAACTTCTGCAAGAGGTAAATACGGCTTTTCTTGAGCGGGTACGCTGCGAGTGAGAACATATTTAAAAAGCCCTTCTATCCTAATCGCATATATTATGTTTTTCGTCGGAAGATTTTTATCAAGAAATTTTTCTAACGATTTATAATCAAGAGTGGTATCCAAAGAAATTGTTTTATCCTCTTCGAAAAAAGTTACGACAGAAAAAGGAGTTTTTATAGAATCTGCTATTTTATAGACCTTACCATCTGCTTTTACCTGGTAAATTACTCCCTGAAGCATTAACATTTCGCCGTCAAGTGAATTAAAAGTTCCGAGGCCTAAATTCCCATGTTGTTTTAATTCTTTCAGAGTAAATGCTCCGTCATAGATTCCCTCAAGTAATGCGTTAATTGTAGATGTCTGAAATAAAACGTCCGGGTCGTTTTCTTTCTTCGCACATCCAATATAAAGACCGCAAAAAATAAGGATAAAAAACAAATATTTAATCTTAATCATTTTACCTCCTTTTAATCTTATGAAAAATTTGTGAGTGTAGTGAGACTCTGCGTACTCTGTGTCTTTGCGGTAAATATTCATCTTAACAATTTCTCGTAATATTGAGAACTGCCTGTTTTTAATATTTCTTTTATGATAGACTCCGTTACTTTACCGACCCCTTTTATACTGCGGAGACTGCCTTTCATGCCGGATAAAGGTTCTTTTAGCTTCGATATGGAATAAGCGGCATAGCCGTAAGGAGAGGGTTTTTCTTCGAGTTTCGACAGGTAATCGAGATGCTCCAGTATAACTATCACAAGGTCATTTTCCTCCAGTATATCTCTGTAAATATAAGGCGGAATGCGTTTTGGCATTTTGTACTTCTTGCTGAGCAAATCGAAAGTCTGATTTATTGATTGGTTATATTCTTCTGTTGGCGAACCCCATTTGTTCTTTTGATAAATATTTTCGTAGTGGGAAAGAAGCTCAGGATAATTTTCTTTGAGGTTTTTAATAAAATATTCTTTCTGTTTGCCTTCTTTCAATGTCATACCACCAAATATTATGAAATCCAAACCGGCTTCCTTTGCTTTTCTTATTGTTTCTTCCATAACGCCTGGAGTATCCGTTACGAAAGGAATCACGGGCATTAAATACATGCCGCAGGCAATTCCATCTTTTTTGAATTTTGATAAAGTTTTTAGCCTTTCTGAAGGAGGAGGCACTCCCGGTTCAAAAACGGAACTTATTTCATCATCAGTCGAAGAAAAACTAAAGGAAACTATGGCTCTGGTCTCATTGTTTATTTGTTTTATGACATCGATATCTCTTTCGACAAGCGTGGACTTTGTGAGTATATGAACCGGGAACCTTTTCTCGTGAAACAACTCAAGAGCCCGGCGGGTCAATTTATATTTCTTCTCAAGAGGCTGGTAGCTGTCTCCGACTCCTCCTACCATGCCTACAAAATAATTTTTCAAAGGGATTCTTTTTCTTTTTGGGTCCAATTCTCTTTTTAAAATATCTACAGCATTTATCTTTACGGATATTTCTTCTCCGAATTCTCCCTCAACGTAATATCCTTCGCTTCTCCCGTCGCAATACACGCAGTTATGTTCGCATCCCCGGTAGAGATTCATCCCGTAATTTATCAGAAACCATGAATCTATTTTTTTGGATTTGCGCAGGATTGATTTTGCGTTAATCTCTTTCGCGGTCACTTTTTTAATAAATTTTGTCTTTATATTTGTACTTATCAATCTTTAATAATTTCATAACTTTTTTCGGTTCTTTTTTCACCAGATTCCTGCATGCCCTGTATGCAATCCAGTATGAGTTTTCATCTCCGCTTTCGACCAGCTCTTTTACCAGACCATAAACAAGCTTGGGAAGACGTTTTGCAAGGTCGCTTAAATTGTTGCCGACGGAAGTACGGGGATAAGGGGCGTTTTCTTTGAATAAATTTCTTAAGATAGATAATGGATATTCCGGTCTTTCGTAGAACCATTTGTTTTCCTGTACGGGACGCAAAGTCTCCCCGACGAATCGGCGTATGTTGGAGTAACCCGAATTCACAAGGTTTAGTAAAATTTTTTTTGCCTCTGAGGGATGCTTTTTTATGATTTTTCTGAAAAAAATCTGTGCGAGCTCGCGCTGGTCGAAATCTGCGGAATTCGCTGCCGAGACGAAGTAAGGCAGAGTTCTCTTTGGCTCTTCCAACCCGCAAAAGGAAATTATTCCTAAAGACACGCCCTTGTTTTTGAAATCTTTACTTCTGTCGAATAATTCGGCTGCCATTTCAAAATTAACGGGACCGCTTTCGGAGAGTTTCCCGTAAATGGTTTTCGATAGAATTTTTATGATATGTACTCTTCCGTAAGAAATTCTTTTTTTATCCGGAATTTTTTTATAGAGATAGTCGAATATCGAAGATATATTCTGGGCTGCGGATTCGTAATTCCCTTTTAGCAAAGGACCGATAATGTCGTTTTGTATATCGTTTTCTATTCTTTTATTTAAAAGATTCATTATCAATTAGAATTATACGGAGATTTTCTTCTTGAATCAAGGGTAAATTTTAATTTTAAATAAAAAACCGCATGAGTTGCCTCATGCGGTTTTTATTATAGAAAAAGAATAAAAGAAAGTTCTAAGTTATTTGATGTTTATCGATTAATCATACTCCTAATTTTAAACCAAACGAAGTTCTGAAGACAAGGTCGTTGCCCGGGCCGGGGCCATCCGAAAATATCAGGCTTGGTTCAAGAAACATATAGTTGCCTTTCCCCATATATTTTTCTACGCCGAGACCTCCTCCAATCGATATAGTGGTTCCTCCTGACGTTGAAAGCAATCCGAATATTATATCGACATACGAGAAAAGACCCGCGATGTCAGTATAATACAGAATATCAAAGTTGCTGAAACTAAAAAGGTTTCCCGAATTTAGGGAGAAAGCAGTCACGTCTCCGAAAACTACTTCAGCCAAATTGACTCTCAAACCAAAATTTTTGATGGGGTTTACTATAACATCAGCGCCGATGCCAAAATTGACACTACTGATATAAAGACTTCCTCTTGGCGAAAATTCAAGCTTGGGTCTGGCATTAAGAGGTAAAACAATCGATAAGACAGCCAATAATAAGAATACTTTTTTCATTATTTCCTCCTCTTTTCCAAGGTTTCAAGTATTATAAGAATAATGATATTAAATGTCAAGTATCCAATAAAAAAGGTTGACATAAATTGGAAAAATTTCTATAATGCTATATAAAATTAAGGAGGCATTTTTTATGGGTAAAAGAATTACTATCGCTACAATCTTTGGTCTGCTATGTGGTGTTGTCTGTATGATGCTGGCATCTTCCAATGCGCCATTGCCCCTAGCTATAAAATTGCAAATTCTGGCAAGCAGGACGGTAATGGGGTTTGCCATAGGAATTAGTATTCTGAAAATCAAATGGTGGCTCCACGGTCCCCTTTTGGGTCTTATTTTCAGCTTGCCTATGGGTTTCTCGGGTATGATGGCTGTCGGTTATTCTCCGGTTTGGATGCTATCGGCAACTTTAGTTATGGGAATAATTTACGGCTTTGTAATCGAGTTGTTTACCACGGTGGTGTTCAAAGCAAAAGCGTAATGATGAGATACAATCAAGCGAGACTTACTGAAGATTAAGTGTAACCATTAAGATTGATAGGCTTCCAGCGGAATTACGTAATATTATAAATAGGATTTAGCAGAAAAAATCTTTTTTAATCTGCTTTTATACTCGTCCTATTTTTAGGATATGGGATTGAGGGGTTAAGATTTAACAGAAATCTTTAGACTACCTAACGCTCCAACCACCTAACGTCCTAACGATTTTAAATCTTTGTGTCTTAGAGTCTTCGTGGCAAATTTTATGTTATATATTTCTTAAGTTCGCCGACTATACGTGCGGCAACATTTTTATTTGTTGTAAGAGCGAAAATCGTATCGTCCCCGGCAAGGGTCCCGACAAGCCCTTCTATTCTTGCTCTGTCTATCGCCGTGCAGACGGCCTGGGCGTTACCGGTTTTGGTTTTGATAACGATTATGTTGTTGACATAGGATAATTCGACGAGGCCAAGTCTAAAAAGAAGGTCTAACCTCTCTTCTCCGCCTTCGACTTTTATTATTCTGTAAGAACCATCCCCTATAGGAGCTCTTATATAACCGAGTTCTTTCAGGTCTCGAGAGAGCGTGGACTGGGAGATTCTCATTCCGCATTCTTTCAGTTTCTCTTTCAGCTCGACCTGTGTATGTACTTTGTCCTCGTTTAATATACTTCTTACAGCTTCCAGACGCCTATTTTTGTTTTTAGACATATTTATATCTTAAAAAGAAAGTTCCGTCTGTCAATAGATACGATTTTTAGCTTCATCAAACCCTGCCTTTTAAAATTTGTTCCGCCTTTTTTATTTGTTCCTTAACGGACTCTGTTCCGGTACCGCCCGTCAGGTTCCGGCGTTCGATAGCGTGAGCGAAATCCAGATAGTCGTAAATTTCTTTTTCGAAGCTCGAAGAAAACTCCTTCAGTTTGTCTAGAGGGATTTCGTTCATCGAAATATTGTTTTCGTTTGCCAATTTGACAATCTTTCCGGTAATCTCATGCGCGGTTCTGAACGGTATTTTTCTCTCGGTAAGATAATCAGCCATTTCCGTTGCGAGAAGCTCTGGAGATAAAGATCTCTCTATTTTTTCCTCGTTGAGAGTCAAAGTTTTTAAAACTCCCGTGAATATTTCGAGAGATTCTTCCGCAACTTTGAGAATCTCAAAAACATGTTTTTTGTCTTCCTGAAGGTCCCGATTGTAAGCATTAGGAAGGCCGTGACATAAGGAAAGAAGTGCCGTCAAATGCCCTATAGCAGAAGCCGATTTCCCCCGGATAAGCTCCAGGCTATCCGGATTTTTCTTCTGAGGCATAATACTGCTACCTGTTGCATATTCATCGTCTATTTTTACAAAATCAAACTTATCGGTTGACCAGAGTATAAAATCTGATGCATAACGGCTGAGGTGTACTACCATCGATGTCAGAACAAATGCAATGAGGGTCGGAATATCTCTGTGTGCCGTTATGTCAAGACTGTTCCGGCTTTGTTCACCGAAGCCCAGCTCGCGGGCAAGCTCTTTCCGGTCAATGGGAAATCCGCTGCCTGCCAGAGCACCAGAGCCTAAGGGCAGAATATTGCAGTGCTTTAATCCGAAAGTCAAAGATTCCTTATCACGCTCTAAAAGCCAGAAAAAGGAAATAATATAATGCGAGAAAAGAATGGGCTGAGCCTGCTGCAGATGAGTATAACCGGGCATTATCAGGTCCAAGTTATCCTTTGCAAGAGCGACAATAACTTTTTCAAGTGCCACAATTTTATCTGCCATATCCGGAATTACACGCTTTAAATAAAGCAGCAAGTCTGTGATTACCTGGTCGTTCCGGCTGCGTCCGGTATGAATTTTTTTTCCAGGCTCGCCTGCAATTTCGGTTAGTCTCCGTTCAATCGCGCTGTGAATGTCTTCATCGCCGGGAAGTATAGAGAAACTTCCTTGATTAAATTCCTCTTCTATTTTTTCCAGAGCTACCAGGATTTCTTTCAGTTCTTTTCCGGATAGAATGCCTATCTTATTTAAACTTTTAGCCCAGGCGCGGTTTACCGCAATGTCCTCGGCGTAGAGGATTTTATCGGTTTCGATTGAATGACTGAATTTTTCCATCTCCGGGGCTGTCTCTTTAGAAAAACGCCCTTTCCAGATTTTTTCTTTTCCCACTTTTCTACCTATAATTTCCCTTCTTTATCGAGTTTTTGCAGTCCGCGTATCGTCAGCTGCAATCCAAAAAGATTAATGAATCCCTCGGCGTCCTTCTGGTTATAAATCTCGTCTTCGCCGAAGGTAGCAAAATCCTTACGGTAAATCGAAAACGGCGATTTTCGTCCCAGTGTAATTACGTTTCCCTTATAGAGTTTCAAGCGGACCACTCCACTCACTTTTTCCTGAGTTTTATCGACAAAAACATCCAGGGCTTCTTTCAGTTCCGAAAACCATAAACCGTAATAGACCAATCGGGCGTAAAGATTCGCAACATCCATTTTATGGTGTAGCGTATTTGCTTCAAGCACGATACTCTCTAATTGCTTGTGCGCTTCGTAGAGGATGGTCCCTCCGGGTGTTTCGTAAACACCTCGGGACTTGATTCCGACAAGGCGATTCTCAACCATATCAATCATACCAATGCCATGTTTCTTGCCCATCTTGTTCAGATGAAGAATCAAATCCACAGGTGGCACTTTTTTACCATCTACGGCTACAGGGATTCCGTTTTTAAATTCTATTTCCACGGTTTCAGGAACATCCGCCGCCTCTTCCACTGGCTTGGTGTAAGAGTAAGCATCCTTAGGAAACTCTTTCCAGGGGTCTTCGAGGATACCTCCCTCCGTACTTCTATGCCACAAGTTGGTATCGTTGCTGTAAATTTTTTCCTTTGTACTCTTCACTTCCAGTCCATACTTTTTGGCATAATCTATTTCATCTTCTCTCGACTTTAAATCCCATTCTCGCCATGGAGAAATTATCTTCAGTTTCGGATTCAAAGCCTTATATGTCAATTCGAAACGGACCTGATCGTTGCCTTTTCCGGTGCAACCGTGGGAAACCGCATCAGCACCTTCTTTTTCCGCTATCTCAACCTGTTTTTTTGCGGCTATCGGACGCGCAAAAGAGGTTCCCAAAAGGTAACTTCCTTCATATATCGCCCCGGCTTTAAGTACGGGAAAGACATATTCCGTAGCAAATTCTTCTTTCAAATCCACGACATACGCCTTATCGGCACCAGAGGAAAGAGCTTTTTCTTCAATGCCTTCTAACTCATCCTCCTGACCAAGGTCGGCGGTAAACGTGATGACTTTACAATCGTAGTTCTTCTTGAGCCAGTGAAGAATTACAGTTGTATCCAGACCTCCCGAGTAGGCAAGAACTACTTTTTTGACTTTTTCTTTCATTTTTTTCTACCCTCCCAGGTAATCTATAATACATTATAATACCGCGTTTTCTTTGCTTGTCAAGTTAAATTTTCATTTTTTATGAATTTTTATTCATTTTTTTGCCACAAAGGCACAACGCGGCAAGGTCGCTAATTCAAAAATCAAATATTAAAATGCAAAATTACAAACCAAA
>CAZGBM010000078.1:0-7702 GCA_964523975.1 uncultured bacterium
TTTGGGGCGTCGCCAAGCGGCAAGGCACGAGATTTTGGGTCTCGCATTCGTAGGTTCGAATCCTACCGCCCCAGAAGAGAAGTAAAAGTGGAATTGAAAGTTTTTTCAGGTTCTGAAAGTTTAAAACTGGCAGAAGGTATAAGTAAACGTTTAAAATTACCTCTGTCTTCTATAGAAAGAAAGAAATTTTCTGATGGTGAGATTTTTGTTCAGATAAAGGAGAACGTCCGCGGAAGAGATGTATTTGTAGTTCAATCAACGAACGCTCCGGCAGAGAATTTTATAGAACTTTTACTCATAATTGATGCTTTATGCCGTGCTTCCACCGGAAGAATAACTGCTGTTATCCCATACTTCGGTTATGGTCGACAGGAAAAAAAGGACAAGCCCAGAGTTCCCATCTCAGCTAAACTATTTGCAAATCTACTGGAAAAAGCAGGCGCAAACCGTATTCTAACTGTAGACCTGCACGCATCTCAGATAGCAGGTTTCTTTGATATACCAGTAGATCATCTCTTCGCGGCACCTGTATTAGTTAAACACATAAAAAATCTAAAACTATCGTATAAAGAAATCGTTATCGTTTCCCCTGATGTCGGAAGGGTTGAAGCTGCAAGGGCTATTGCAAAAAAAATCAGTAATACCGTACCCATTGCCATTGTCGATAAAAGAAGACCCAAACCAAATCACTGCGAAGTCGTCAATATAATAGGGGATATAAAGGATAAGACTGCCATCATAATCGACGATATCGTAGATACAGCCGGCACTTTGACCGAGGCAGCCAATGAAATAAAGAAACAGGGAGCCAGAACTGTCTATGCGTATATAACTCATCCTGTTCTTTCGGGAGACGCAATAAAGAAGATTGCATACTCAGCGCTTGATAAACTTGTTGTTACAGACACGATCCCACTTGGCAACAAAAAGAATAAAAAAATAGAAGTGGTTTCGATAGCCGAACTTTTAAGCGAAGCAATAATCAGAATCCACAAGAATAAATCTTTGTCATCACTTTTCATATAAGTAGATACAAACGAGGAGGACAAATTGGAAGTAAAAGAACGAAAAGAAACCGGAACCAGACAAGTCAAAAATCTCAGGAAGGAAGGGTGGATTCCAGGCGTAATTTACGGCCACGGAGAAAAAAGTAAACTGATAAAGGTTAGAGAAGAAGATTTGAAAAATCTTATACACAACCTGCGTTCCGAAGCCACACTGTTGACCCTTAATTACGAAGGCAAAAACCTCCAGGTGCTGGCACGCGAGGTAACCCGAAATCCACTTGACGAAAAATTGCTGCATATAGATTTCCAGCATATACATGAAAACGAAGAAGTCAGTGTCCACGTCATAATTGAATTTCAAGGTAAACCTAAAGGCGCGGAAGAAGGCGGCGTAACAAACTTCGAACATAGAGACTTAATTGTGAGATGTTTACCTAAAGACATTCCGGAAAAAATTGTTGTGGATATTTCCGCCCTTGAAATAGGGCAATCGATTCACATTAAAGATCTCGTAATACCGGAAGGTATCAAAGTAGAAGAAGAGCCCTCTATAACCGTAGTAAACGTCTTATCACCGAGAAAACTCATAGAGGTGAAACCTGTCGAAGTAGAAATCCCAGTAGGCGAAGAAGCGGCAGCAGAACCGGAATTGATTTCAAAGGGCGAAGGAGAAGTCGAAGGAGAGGAAGAAGCCGAAAAAACCGAAAAAACCGAAAAAACCCAAAAAGCCGAAAAAACCGAAAAAACCAAAGAACCGAAAGAAAAGGAGCGTCGAGAATAGATTATCGTGCAGCAATAGGGCTTGGGAATCTCTCTGCGGAATACGACAGTACCAGGCATAACCTTGGAGGAAGATTAATACAATTCATATGTTCAGAGAAGAACTTACGGCTTAAACCGGGTAAAGGACATTATTATTACTCGCAAAACGGAAATCTTATATTAGTCTATCCGACAACCTTTATGAATAACAGTGGAATTGCCGCCGTAGAATTATACGAACATTTCTCGCTATCTCTTGAAGATATTCTTATTATATTGGACGATATAAGCTTACCCTTCGGGAAAATAAGATTAAGAAGAGAGGGTAGCGACGGAGGTCATAAGGGTCTTTACTCTATAATATACCATCTTAACAGCGAAAATATCCCGAGGTTAAGAATCGGTATCGGGAGTCCAAAAGATGAAGATAATTCAACCTGGGTCCTTTCCAGATTTAGTGAAGTCGAAGAAAAAGAAATGCCCGAAATACTGGAAAAAGCAAAAGAAGCAGTGTTCTTGTGGCAGAGTGAAAGTATAGAAATAGCGATGTCAAAAATTAACGGGAATGAAAAGGAGGTTAAATGAGAAAATACGAATGCACATTCATTATCGATCCGGAAAAAGAAGAAGAAGCAAAAAAAATCATCGAAGAAATAAAGTCACATATTGAAGAAAACAAAGGGAAAGTCAAAAAAATAGACGAGTGGGGTATCAAAGAACTCGCCTACGAAATCGACGGCTTCAATAACGGTTTCTATACTGTGATAAACTTTGAATCGGCCCCCGAAAAAGCAAACGATCTAAAAGAATTCATGCGTAAAAATACCAACATACTCAGATATATTCTCGTAGTAAAGGAGAAATAAATCATGGCTGAATATAGAATTCCAAATGTAAACTTTGTGGTCATTTCGGGAAGGGCAACCGCAGATTCCATTCTCAGTTACACGGAATCAGGCACAGCTTATCTACGATTCCGTATAGCATCAAACCGAAATTACAAGAATAAAAGCGGAGAATGGCAGGAAGAAACGACATTCACAGGTGTAACTCTTTGGGGAAACCAGGCAGAAAGACTGAGTGAACTTATAAAGAAGGGCGCTCCGGTTCTGGTCGAAGGGAGGCTATCAAGTTACACAAAAGAAGTAGAGGGCTTAAAAAGAACCGATGTAAGTATAAATGCCTTCAGAGTCCAGGTATTACTTAAATCCACAACACCTTACACTGAAGCCGAGGCTGAAACAGGAACGGAAGAAGTAACTGAAGAAAAAGAAGAAGGCTCAGCGGGCATGGAAACCCCACCCAATGATGATGAGGAACTTCCGTTCTAAAAAACTTAAAAGGAAATTGCCACGGATTAACACGGATGTACACGGATTTAAAAAAAAATTTTTTAATTTAAAAACAATAAAATAGTTAAGAGGGACGTCAAGGATAACTTAAGTATGAAGTGGAACAATTGTATAGTGACCTAAATTAGAATATTTATACAACTTGAATGCCTGGTATTTCATTATTTTTGTGTATCTTAAACCCATTTTATCTTCCAGTAAAAAAGAGAAGGAGAAATAAGTTTCCCGGTAATCACCGCGGAGTTGCATCCGGGAGCCCACCGTCAACCGGGATGGTCGAACCTGTTGTCGGAGTCTGACGGGTCGCAAAGAATAGTACTGCTTTCGCAACATGTTCAGCAGTTATTTTTGCTTTAAGGAGATTTCGATTTCTATAATATTCCGGAAGCTCTTTCCCAGAAAGCCCCCTTGCACGCATACGGTCCGGTCCAACTTCAGCCCATAATCCGGATTTACGCTTGCCATGAAAAAATACCGCATCGGGAGAAACCATATTGACTCTCACATCCATCTCTGCAAACTCAATGCTTGCGATTCGAGCCAGCTGGTGTGATGCTGCCTTAGTTGCACTGTAAGCTCCAAACTTTGCACCTGGTGCAAAAACATTCTTAGTAGATATTACGATAATATCACCTCCTGTTCCCTGAACGTTAAAATGTCTTCCGGCTTCAGACAGGATGTGAAGTGTCCCTTCAACATTTACCTTTTCCAGTTTCCGAAATGTATTTGGATTCATGTCTCTAAGTGATGAAACGCTTGCAATACCAGCATTAACTACCACCAGGTCAATTCCACCCCAACTTCGAATAACTGTATCGAAGCCATTTGCAACTGATTTTGGATTTGTTACATCAAGGCTAACACCAATGACTCTTTCTTTATACTTTACTTTAAACTCATTTACCAATAAATTCAGATCATCACCTGGTAAATCTGTGACAGCCACATGGCATCCATTCTTAAGGAGTTCCTCGCAGATTCCACTTCCGATTGCTCCTGCCGCTCCGCTGATTATTGCAACAGAACGCCTAAGAGGCAATTCGTTTTTTTTGTCAAGCTTTGCATGTTGAATGCTACAATATTCCATATCAAAGAGATGCTCTTCATTTAACCCCTCATACTTTCCAATTGAAGAAATATTTATCTTAGCAGATAAAGTCGAAGCAGTGATATCTCTTACTATATCAGCTTCTACCACATCCTTACCAGCGCATATAGCTCCTAACCCAGGCATTAGAATAACTCGTGGCATCGAATCAAAACGACTGAGTTTTTGTTTCTTTTTTTTAGAATAAGACTTAAAATACTCATCATATTTTTTAGCGTACTTTGCAACTGAATTTCCGATTTGTTCTCTCAATCTTTCTTCATCATCATATTTAAGTTCGTCGATCCACAGCGGGTAAGCTTTAGTTCTTATAAGATAGTCAGTAGTCAAGGGAGGTGTCAATGCGATTTCCATACCTTTATATGAATCAACAAGGTTTAGAATTTCTTTATTTATTAGAGGCCTAAGTATAAAACGCAAATGTGGCCAATCGGCGTTTCCCGTCGGGATAGCAAGAAGTCCTCTCAGGATTGACGCAACCTTTAGATATCTTCTCTTAGCTTCCGATAGAGATGTACGGGATTTAACTTTTAGAGGTTTCCCACCTTTCTTTGAGAGATAATTCTCTGCTTTTGTTACAAGTGCAATTGTCCTCTGGTATGATTCCCGGGCGCTCCCTCCCCAGGTAAGCAGTCCATGCTTCATTAATACCATGCCCTTACAATCTGCATGGTCATTAAATGCGCGAGCAGCAGCTTTGGCCAGCTCGAATCCCGGCTTTTTGTATTTCAGTATGATTACATCATTACCCAACGCGTCCCGGGTGACTTTTTCTCCATCGATCTGATTGGTTAGAGCGAGTATCGCATTTGCGTGAGTGTGGTCGATGTATTTTGCGGGTATAAAGGTATGCATCAGAGTTTCAATTGATGGAGTTTTGTCTTCCGCATTGAAACGATGCGTTAATATTTCATTAACCATATCTTCATCGGAAAGCTTTTTTAATTTTTGTAGCTGTCTTATATAATCAAGGTCGATTCCTGTGTGTCCTTCCGGTTCAATATTTGAAAGGTCCTGACCGGATGCTTTAACGTAAATAACAGGAATTTTTTCACCCAGAACATTCATGAATGTTCCTTTAACCGATGTATTCCCACCGCCATGAAGGACAAGTTCCCTTTCCTCTCCAATAAGTCTACTCGTGTAGGTTCGGAGAGACAGATCTTCTCCCCATTTTCTACCGTATTTAGCGATAAACCTGGATGCCTCTTTCTTCGACCATTTATTTTTCATTCAATTTCCTTATCGATTTCAGACACGTTCCTTTTTATTGCAGTCCCCTATTTTAAGATTTTATTTCCTTTAACATAAAATGGATGTTTTCCGCCGGATCCTTTCCATCAAATATTGCAGTTCCGCTTACCAAAATATCGGCACCTGCTTTAGCGAACTCGGAAATATTATTCTTTTTGATACCACCGTCAAGACATAACAGGATTTCTTTATCAGAGTTAGAAACAAGTTCCTTTACTTTCATAAATTTATCCGCATAAGAATCAAAGAAAGGAAATCCCTTTAACCGAATATTTACAGCAAGGACTACAATCATCTCGATATCGTCGAGTAAAGGCTTAAGATAGTCAATCGGCGTCTCGGGATTGATGGCAATGCCTCTTATCAATCCCCTTTCCGGGTCATTTTTATTTTCCATCTTTCCAAGTCCTTTAAGAACCAGATGAGCATCCTTACAGGATTCTATATGAATTGTAATCATATCAGCGCCGGCATCTACATATTCCCTGATTTTTTCTTCCGGATTCCGAATCATTAAATGGACATCCTTTAACAAATGAGTTTTTACGGCTTTTATAAATATCGGGCCTACCGTCAACCTTTCTACAAAACATCCATCCATAACATCAAAATGCATTACTTTTATATCCGTTCCTTCGAGTATTTCAACTTCCTTACCAATGTTCAAAAAGTCGGCTGATGTTATACCCACACTTAAAGTAGGCAAACATTCGCGCAGGAAATTAAAGGCTTTGCTCGCTGACATAGACCTTCTCTATTTTTTTCCTTTCTTTAAAATCTGATATACTTCATATGCTTCCGCAGGAGAGAGATTCTCATGAACAACTTTCCTTACTGCTTGAATCATTGCGATGGGAGCCTCGGATTGAAATATATTTCGTCCCATATCAACTCCACAGGCTCCTTGCTGAATTGCATTGTATGCCATCTCGAGCGCCTCAAGTTCCGGAAGCTTCTTTCCCCCGGCTATAACTATGGGGACAGGACAGGCTGCCGTTACAGTCTCAAAGCCATCCGAAACATAATATGTCTTGACATAAGACGCTCCCAGTTCCGCACAGATTCTCGTTGCCAGGCGCATATATTTGGCATCCCGTTTCATCTCTTTGCCCACTGCAGTGACACCAAGGACCGGAATGCCATATCTGTTACCCATGTCCACAAGTCGTGTCAGATTGTGTATCGATTTGGTTTCAAATTCACCTCCAATGAAAACCTGAACCGCAAGCGCGGCAACATTCAGACGTATGGCATCTTCGACATCGACAGCAATCTCCTCATTCGAGAGTTCTTTGAGTATGCTTGGACCCCCACTGGCTCTAAGAACAATTCCTTTTGTGAAGGTCGGGGGAATACTTGAACGTAATATCCCTCGTGTACACATCAGGGTATCAGCATAAGGAAGCAGTGGAACAATGTTTACATCGATTCTCTCCAGACCTGAGGTCGGACCGAGAAAATATCCATGATCGATGGCAAGCATTACAGTACGATTGGTATCGGGATTGAAAATATTGGACAACCTATTTTTCATCCCCCAGGCATGTGAGTTTGAGCCGCGAAGCGCAAAAGGCTCATTTTTCATGGGGATATCCAGATAATAATTGTGAGTTTCTTGAGTCCCATCTTTGTCTGCCATGGCTTGTCCTCCTTTTATTTTATAGCCCTTTTTCTCATATCTGGCATTATAAATATAGATTCTCTCTCTGTCAAGGTGAAGAAAATTTGGATACAAACCAAAAAACCGACTGAGCCACAAAGAATACAAAGACCCATCGCACCCCAATAATCGGACGCAAATTTAAAAAGATTTTTTATTCTAACTAAAATCTAGACCCCAGAATCTAAAACCTAAGTTCAAAAACAAACAATACAAATAACACCAACTTAATGGTACAGTAAAAAAGGATTTAGATTTTACCCGGTTTTCCTTACGAAGTTTAGGGGAAGTTAAAGGTGAATTCGTCGGGTTGATTTCAACGGTTTGCAACATAAGAAATTTAATAAGTTTGGCCGGACTTAAAGAATTTATGAAAAAGATGCAATATAATTCAGCATAAAAAGAAAATAAATACAAGGAAAGCGAACCAATATGCCCACAAAACCTATAAAAGGATTTCTTTTAAATGGCAGTTTGACTTCTGGCACAGCCTCCGCGGTTGGTGGTTATCACCTCATTTGCCCTTGACATAAAAACGCTGATAGCTATCATTAAAATA
>CAZGBM010000079.1:0-7673 GCA_964523975.1 uncultured bacterium
GACGTTATAAATACTCTTGCCTTTTCTATTTGTGCTATTCGTGTGATTTGTTGTTTCCGAAATAGATTCTTCGAATCTAAGTTAAATGGTTAAATAGAAAAATAGTTAAATGGGAAAAACAAAAAACTACAGTATCTACATGTACTACATGTAAAAATCGGGCCGTGGGATGGGTTTTAAACAACAAAGTATATTTTTTTCTCTGTGCACTCTGTGTTTTTTCTTTTTTCTCTGCCTGCCCCGTAAGGAAGAATGACTTTATCGGGGTGTTCTCTGTGGTTAGTACTTTAGTTAGAATGTTAGGAGGTTGGAAAGTTAGAAAGTTAAAACAAAAAATATATCCTGTTAATCTTGTTAATCCTGTCTGAATTAGTTGGTGAGTTAGTGTGTGGGTGGGTTGGTGAGTTTAAAAAACCGCATTAAAAAATCCTGTTTATCCTGTTAATCCCGTCTAAATATTTGGTGTATGGGAGGTGTTTTAAACAACAAAAAAATCTGGTGATAATCTTGTATAATTTCTTAGTTTATTTTTAACCTAAAGCAGAAAGATATTATTTTTCTCGCAGGCACGAACCATATCTTCCGGCCAGATACCGCACTGAACTTCACCTATATGAGCTTTCTGGAGAAGCAGCATACAAAGACGGGATTGTCCAATCCCACCCCCTATCGAAAGAGGTAATTTACCTTCTAAAAGCATCTTATGGAACATCAATTCTTTTCTATCTTCCGTATTGGTAATCTTGAGTTGTCGAAGCAAAGCTTCCTTATCAACCCTTATACCCATTGACGAAATCTCAAAACCTTTCTTTAAAACCGGATTCCAGACGAATATGTCTCCATTTAAACCTTTTGTTTTTTTACCTGTAGGAGCAGTCCAATCATCATAATCCGGAGCTCTACCATCGTGAGGTTGTCCGTCTGCCAGTTTCGCACCGATACCTATGACAAAAACCGCTCCTTCTTCTTTCGTAATTGCATCTTCCCTATCCCTCGGTGAAAGACCAGGATACCTTTCCAGCAACTCTTCACTATGAATAAAATATATTTCATCGCGCAGAAAAGGCTGGAGCTTAGGAAATTTTTTATATACAATCATTTCCGTTTCTTTCAAAACTGTATATATCTTCCTCACAATATCTTTCAAAAAATCAATATTCCTTTCTCCCTTAGAAATTACTTTTTCCCAGTCCCATTGGTCAACATAAATCGAATGCAAATTATCCAGAACTTCATCCCTTCTAATAGCGTTCATATCTGTATATAAACCGCTACCGTGAGCAAAACCATACCTGGCTAAAGCCATCCTTTTCCACTTAGCAAGGGATTGAACAATTTCCCCTTCTACATCAGATATATTTTTCACATCGAAAGAAACAGGTCTTTCAACTCCATTGAGATTATCATTAATACCTGTCCCGGCAGCGACAAATAAAGGAGCACTAACTCTTGTTAAATTTAACTTATTGGCAAGCTCCACTTCAAAATAATCTTTAACCAATTTAATCGCTTCTTCTGTTTCTTTCAGATTTAAATGATTAATATAGTCCTTTGGAACTTCCAAATTCATTTTTGTCCTCCACCAATAATCGCTAATTTTTTTTTAAATCAGCCATTGATTCTCACTGATGTTCACGGATTCCCTACCCATCCCATATTTTTCTTGTTAAAACAACAAAAATCTTTGCGGTCTTTGTGTCTTTGTGTGATAAAAATCTTGGGTGGTGTGTGGCTAAAATTACTCATATTCATCCCAGCTTTTAATTTTCAAATCTTCAAGGGAAGTTTTTTCCATCGCTTCTACCAGCCTTTTTGCAAGCTGCAAATCGGTAACAAGAGGAACATTAAAATCAACAGCCTGACGTCTTATGAGATAATCATTATCAAGCTCTTCTTTTTCGATACTTTTAGGAATATTTATGACAAGATCGATTTTGCCATCCGAAATATAACTAAGAGTATTTGGTTCTTTACTTTCCGACGGCCAATAAAGAATTGTCGAATCAATTCCATTACTTTTCATAAATTCGGCAGTTCCTTTAGTAGCATAAAGCTCAAATCCCATATCCTTTAGAATTCGTGTACTCTCCAAAAATTCTGCTTTATTGTCTATAGGACCCGTAGAAAGCAATATTGTCTTTTTAGGCATTACAAAGCCAACAGAAATAAAACTTTTCAAAAACGCCTCGTTGAAATCGTCACCCAGACAACCCACTTCACCGGTAGAAGCCATTTCAACGCCAAGGATAGGGTCAGAACCCTTAAGACGGGCAAAAGAAAACTGAGGTGCTTTAACACCAACATAATCAAGGTCAAAAGCGGAATTCGTGAGAGCAGGAACCTTCTTTCCCATAATTATTCTAGTCGCAGCTTCAATAAAATTAATTTTAAGAAACTTAGAAACGAACGGAAAACTTCTTGAAACTCTCAAATTACACTCAATAACCCTAACCTCATTACCCTTTGCTATAAACTGAATGTTGAAAGGACCTGTTATATTTAAGGCTTTCGCAATCTTCCTTGCAATTACCTTTATTCTTCTCATCGTTTCCAGATAGGTTCTTTGAGGAGGAATCACCATTGTGGCATCACCGGAATGAACACCTGCATTCTCCACATGTTCAGATATCGCATAACAGTATAGTTCACCTTTATTTGCAACAGCATCAATTTCTATTTCCTTGGCTCCGGTAATGAACTTGCTTATCACCACTGGATGCTCTTTATTGACCTCAGAAGCTCTTTTAAGATACCCTTCTAATTCATCTTCACTTAGAACTATACTCATTGCGGCACCGCTAAGAACATAACTCGGACGAACCAGAACAGGATACTCAACCTCCTTTGCAAATTCTTGCGCATCTTTAATCGTACTGACTTCCTCCCATTTCGGTTGATCGATATCAAGTTTATCAAGTAACTTCGAAAACTTATGTCTGTCTTCAGCATTATCAATATCAACAGGCGAAGTTCCAAGTGTTTTTACACCATACTCATGCAAAGGCAAGGCAAGATTGTTTGCAATTTGTCCGCCAACCGAAATTATAACTCCCAGGGGATTTTCTTTCTCATATATATCCAGAACTCTTTCAAGAGTCATTTCATCGAAATAAAGCTTATCGCAAATATCATAATCGGTACTGACCGTTTCCGGATTATAATTAATCATTATGGCTTTATAATTTAATTTTCTAAGAGCAATAACAGCATTAACACAGCACCAATCGAATTCTACCGAGGAACCAATTCTATATGCTCCGCCTCCAAGAACAATAACCTGATTTTTCTCCTTGAAATCCAAATCATCTTCCGAAGCATTATAAGTTAAATATAAATAATTGGTTTTAGCTGGATACTCCGCAGCCAGCGTGTCTATCTGTTTGACATAAGGGATAATATCTTTTTTCTTTCTTATTTTTCTTACCTCGAGTTCCTCCGAATCAGTCAAAATAGCAATCTGCTTATCCGAAAATCCTTTTTGCTTGGCTTCTTTCAACAACTCTTTTGGAATTTTATCAATTTTCTTCCCTTTTAACTGCTTTTCCATATCGATTATATTTTTTATCTTATAAAGAAACCAGGGGTCAACTTTAGAAATCTTATATATCTTGTCAATCGAATAGCCCTTTTTAATAGCTTCAGCTATAGCAAAAATCCTTTTATCGGTTGGCTTCCCCAGTTCCTGTTCCAGATCATCAAATTCGATATCATTACACACGACACCGTTCATCCCAACTTCCAACATACGGATGGATTTCTGCAGAACCTCCTCAAAACTCCTGGCAATAGCCATCACTTCTCCGACAGACTTCATTTCTGAACCTATATTAAGGCTTACCTTTCTGAATTTCTGCAGATCCCACCTCGGATATTTGAGAACAACATAATCAATAGCAGGCTCAAAACAGGCAGAAGTTTCCTTTGTTATAGCGTTTTTCAACTCGGTCAAACCATATCCTAAAGCAAGTTTAGCCGCTATAAAAGCGAGCGGATATCCCGTAGCTTTAGAAGCAAGAGCGGAACTTCTACTCAGCCTCGCATTAACTTCAATTATCCTGTAATCTCCGGATTCAGGGTCAAGTGCATATTGAATATTACATTCGCCAACAATCCCAAGATGTCTTATAACCTTGATAGTAAACGCTCTCAATCTAAAATTCTCAGAAGCCGTAAGAGTCTGAACAGGTGCAGCAACTATACTTTCACCGGTATGTATACCCATAGGGTCAACATTTTCCATAGAGCAAACCACTATGCAGTTATTGTAACAGTCCCTGACTACCTCATATTCTATTTCTTTCCAACCACCAAGATATTTTTCAACCAGAATTTGCTTGGTAAAAGAAAACGCCTTTTTTGCAATATCTCTTAACTCTTTTTCATTATAAGCAACACCTGAACCTAAACCTCCTAAGGCGTAAGCGATTCTTACTATAACTGGATACCCTATCTTATCACCAGCTTTAATGGCTTCTTCGACATTATTAACAGCTTTACTTTCAGGAACCTTTAGATTTATTTCTGTAATTTTCTTTATGAATCGATCCCGGTCTTCAGTATCTAAAATAACTTCAACCGGGGTTCCCAGTACTTTAACGCCATACTTATCAAGTATACCTTTTTCTGCCAACTCGGCCCCGACATTTAAACCTGTCTGCCCTCCGAATGCCAGTAATATCCCATCGGGTCTCTCTTTTTCAATTACTTTTTCAACGAAATACAAATCCAAAGGTAAAAAGTAAATTTTATCTGTAAGATAGGATGAAGTCTGGATGGTTGCTATATTCGGATTGATTAGAACAGTTGTAATACCTTCTTCTTTTAAAGCTTTAATTGCCTGGCTTCCGGAATAATCAAACTCTCCCGCCTGCCCTATACGTATTGCACCGGAACCTAAGATTAACACCTTTTTTATCTTATCTTTAATCATATTGACCTCATAAACATATCAAAAATAAATTCAGTATCATCAGGTCCAGGTGAAGCTTCTGGATGGAATTGAGAACCAAAGAAAGGCTTGGATATATGATGTATTCCTTCATTTGTTTCATCATTATTATTGTAAAACCACTCTCTCCAGTCCTCCGGTAAAGTTTTAGCATCAACTACGTATCCGTGATTCTGAGAAGTAATATAACATCTCTTTGTCCCGACTTCCACGCATGGCTGATTTTGCCCTCTGTGCCCATATTTCAACTTGTAAGTATCAGCTCCTGCCGCAAGCCCCAGAATTTGAGACCCCAAACAGATCCCAAGAATCGGTATATTCATTGAAATAGCTTTCTTAATGTTTTCTATTGTAGCTTCACACTTCTTAGGGTCTCCGGGGCCGTTCGAGATCAAAACACCGTTAACTTTATCCTTCGTAAAATCATAATCCCAGGGATATCTTATCACAGATATATCTCTTTTTAAAAAAGCTCTTATAACATTATTTTTAACACCGCAATCAATAACAGCTATTTTTTTCTTACTTTTCTTATATTCGATGACTTCATTGATACTAACCTCAGAAACCAAATTCCTTTCATTTGGATCCTCAAATTTGATTTTTTCGTCACCATAGATTATCTTTCCGAGCTGAGTCCCCTTCTCCCTCAAATTTTTAGTCAACATTCTTGTATCTACCCCATAAATACCAGGTATATCGTTTTCCTTGAACCACTGAGATAAAGATTTCTTTGCACTCCAGTGAGAATAATCCGAAGAAAGGTCCGATACGACAAGACCTTGAACTTGAATCTCGTTCGATTCAAAGTTTTTATATAAATCATTTTCTTTTTCATCCCCGGGAATCCCGTAATTTCCTATTAAAGGATAGGTCATAACAAGTATTTGACCTTTGTAAGAAGGGTCGGTCAGAGTCTCCGGATAACCAACCATACCGGTGTTAAAAACGACTTCCCCATTTACAGATTTATTCGAACCAAAAGAGAACCCTTCGAAAATAGTACCATCTTCCAAAACAAGTTTCACTGATTTTTTAACATTTGACATAAATTAACTTCTCCTGTAGATTGATTTTTTTGGGGGGGACGACTTCAACTAAATTCCAAAAAATATGCCTGGAACCAGGCATCGCAAAATTTCTTTTGTTTCTTTTTATTACTTTTTTTTGTTTCACCAAATTACCCGTCTCGAATATATAAGTTTTCTTTGTGCTGTCAAGGGGTTGTTTGTAAAAAAAATGAATAAATATTCACATACTTACAAGACAATTTTAAACCACAAAGGACACAAAGAGCACAAAGCCCCTCATACAATACATTTATTTTGTTTATTTAAAAACCCAACACACACCAGAACAAAGAGAAACAACAAATAGCACGAATTGCACGAATAAAAAAATATTTTTTGTTTGTTTTTACTAAATCCCAAACGAGATCTTTACCCAATTCGTATTTAAAATTTACTCTTCTTTAGTATATTTCGTACTCTGTACTTTTGATTTTGTTAAACCCAGACCTATACTTGTAAGTATACATCCAGCAATCAAAAGAATTGACCAAATATCTATGGATTTAAATCTTAACAAATCTACCAAAGAACCAATAAATACTTTCGCAACCACTGCCAATATCAGTCCGTATCCCAAACATAAAATGAATCTGCTCATCATGATAAATACTCTTTCTTTATCTAATCAAATAAACAAATCCCGGTACAAAGAGCAGATACCTGCTCATAAGATGCAATAATAAACCCGGAATAATACTTTTCGTTTTTAAGTATAAAAGCCCCCAAATAATACCCTGAAGAAATGTAGCGAGTAAAACTAAAGGACTGAAAATCCCGTGGAAAAATGCAAAGGAAATACCGGTCAATATAATACCCTTAACAGGTTTAGAAAATCTCGGCAGACAATAACCTCGCCAGATAGATTCTTCTAAAAAAGGAACCATGATTGGAGTTAAAATCAGCCATATAAATAACTCTTTACCGGGATATTTCGAAATGTTAGTCTCAATACCCATTCCAATCTGTGCTTTGCAATATAGCCAACCGGCAAACAAAGTCGGCAAAAAACCAAATAAGAAATATTTTATATATGTTTTAACTTGAAATTTATCATAACCGATGAGTTTTTTTATCGAAGAATTTTCTTTCTTAAGGGATAACAAAATTAAAAGAAATGCTACAATTTCAATGAACAAAAGGGCAAATCCAACCAGATTACTTGCCTGTTTGAAATTATCAGCCAAGGCTTCTTTGCCCCCTGCAAACAAAGGAGCAAAAATTACAAACGAAGCAATATTTGAAATTATAGGCAGAAAAATAAGTAATAAAGGATTTAATTTTTTCATCTTATTTTGGATATAACAATAAGAATTTTTCTTATCCTGTCAAGTAATCAATATGAATTAAACTTCCAGAGTTCAGTAAAAACAGAAAAAAATCCTGTGTAATCTCGTAGCTAAATATAGCCACTTTGCCGAGCTGTGTCTCTGTAATTAATGTTTTTAATTAATTCGTGTTATTTGTGCAATTGGTTGTTACTAATTTTTGGTGGCGGGTAGGGTTTTTAACAAAAAATATAGTTTTTTCTTTGTGTTCTTTGTGCCCTTTGTGGTTCAATCTCTTGTTTTATTTAGCCCCGCTCAAAAGCTCTGCGGCATGTTTTCTTGCGGTTTCGATAGAGCTCTCGCCTGAAATCATCCGGGCTATTTCTTCTA
>CAZGBM010000080.1:0-3469 GCA_964523975.1 uncultured bacterium
AAAACCCCTGGGCTCTCGAGCATTGTTTATTGATTCAAGAAGCATGGCAATCACTTTTGTGTGAAACAGAAACCGGTACAATGAGAGAAAATTATGTTTTAAATGAACTTTACTCGGAACTTTCCGGTATGTCCGGAAATACGAATTCTGTTAGTGTAGAATCCGAACCCGCCGTAAAAAGCGGTACTGATTCGAATAAGGAAAAAAGGAATAAAAAAAGCAAAGACGGAAAGGATAATAAAGACGGATCCGATTCACCTAATTCGGCTCCCGCAAGTAACGGAAAACAGCTGAATGGCAATTCCAATAAACCCGTGCTTTGTTCCGACCTTGAAGATGCCATTAAGAAACTGGAGCGAGAAATAAAAAGGCAGGAATTGTTCCTTCAAGTTGTCGAAAAACATCCTGAAGCTATTGGAATATCAGAAAATGGAGCTGACTGGCGAAATCTTATAGATATCTTGTTCAATATTGCTGCCGGAAAGAAAGGTCTGGGACCGGTTAATACTAAACCTTTTACATTTATAACAAAACCGTCTGGCGAAATCGTGTTTATTACACCTCCCGACGGAAACGGAAACAGATATGAACTTACATTGATGGATAAAAACGGAAATGAAATGCCTAAAAATATAGATCTGGCAAAGAGATTCCTTCGGGATTCTTATGGAAATCCGTATTTAGGTGATATTATGTTTGACATATTTTACAACTATCATGAAAAGTCTCATCTCGAAGACTACAAGGCAGGCAAAAATAAAGATACTCCTTCTGCCGCTGCAGCGGCAGAAATTAAAGCTTTCAAGAAAGCCATAGAAGCTAAAGAGAAAGCTTTAAAAGATATGAAAGAAAGACTTGAAAAGAATGACTGTATAAAATAGGGGACAGAGAATAGTAAATAGCTAGCAGATAGCAGATAATAACGGTTTCGGGTTACGTGTCTGTCTTTAGGGGATAGGATTTAGTTTTGATTTGTTGGTTCGTCAGGTCGTTGGATCGATAAAACAGAAAACATATGGGTTGTATGGTGTGGTCTTTGTGCTCTTTGAGGTTCAAATAAACACACTAAAAGTGGTGTGGGGTAATCTAGTGTTAATCTGTGTAATCTTGTGGTTTCGTTTTCAGGAATTTTTCCTTGCACTTTTTGGCGAATTCCTGGAAGATATCGCTCTGGTAATCCGGATACGTCCACGCCTGGGGTTGATATCTGTTTCCTTTGAAAATCAGAGTTACTTCTGCGAAAATTCGATTGCCGAGATAGATTCTATGGGAAAAATTTTTTGTGGTTACAAGCACGACCCTGTTATCGCATATTCCTCCTGGGTCGCAGTTCACGTTTCTCTTTCCTTCGAATGTCATTTCTTTTTCCCATGCCACGGCTTTGTGTTTTATTCCTGCCAGTTTGTTTTCCGGAATCACTTTGTCTATAGACACCCATTTTCTTTTCAGGGATGTTCCCATTTCTTCTTTGTAGTAATCTGTAAAATCGAATGGAATTTCGATAGTTTGCATGTCAATTTTCCCTATTTGACCGATTTTGTCCAGACAAAACTCAAGACCGTCCGAATTTTTATAAATGATACCGAAGAATATCTTCGTTAAACCAGAAAGAAGCGGATAATTATCCATTCACCGTAAAGAAACGCGATAACGCCGCCGATAGCCAGAAAAGGGCCATACGGTATCTGCGACTTCATCGAAAGTTTTCCTCTTTTTATCTGTATCAATCCGTAGATAGAACCCAATAGTGAGCTGAACATTATTGTAAGTAGCAGGTTTCCCCATCCGAGAAAAGCTCCGAGGAGGGCGGCAAGTTTGATATCTCCATAACCCATGACTTCCTGTTTGTAAACAGCTTTACCTACTATTATTATTGTTAAAATTAAAATAGCACCGACTGCGGCACCTATTAGAGAAATTACTATTATTCCCCTGAAAAATGAAAGTACCAGTCCGATTACGATTCCCGAAATAGAAAGAGTATCGGGTATAAAAGTTGTTTTCAGGTCGATGAAAGAGATGGGTATAAGCAAAGAAACAAAAATAAGAAAAGTAAATAAATCAAGCGATAATCCGTAACGGAGATAAGAGAAGAGAAAAAAGAATGCGCTCAGCGTTTCCACAACAAGATATGTTATAGGGATTTTGAAATCGCATTTTCTGCATCTCCCGTTCAATATAATGTAACTTATAATTGGGATGTTATCCTGCCATTTTATTTTTTCACCGCATCCGGGACAGTGAGAAGGAGGTTTTATTATCGAAATGCTTTTGGGCAGGCGGTATATAACAACGTTAAAGAAGCTGCCCATCACTGCTCCCAGTAAAAAGAAAAGTATTCCCAGTGTTACAGTCATTTATTCTCCTGTGGTTTGCTTTGTGGTTTGTTTGGAATTGCGAGGTTTTTTCTTCTGCAAATGTAGGACATCAGAGCCTGCATATCGGTTGGTTTGACGCCAGATACTCGCGAAGCCTGCCCGAATGTTTCCGGCTTGATATTATTCAGTTTTTCTATACTTTCAGTGCATATTCCCCGGATTTCTTCGTAATTTATATTGGTGGGGATACGCACGTTTTCCATTTTTTTTAGTTCTTTTGTTTTTCTCATGGCTCTCTCGGTATATCCGTCGTAGCGGATGTTTATCTCTAATGTTTTTCTTATGTCCTTACTTATTTTTATTCCGGTGGCTTTCTCCACATCGTTTATTGAAAATCCGGCTCTTTTTGCAAGACTGAAAGCACTTACGGGTTTTTTCAGACCCGGAATTTTTTTAGGCGTAATGAATGTTTTTTTGAGTAATTTTTCTGTTTCTTCTGCTTTTCTTCTTTTCTCTTCGACTTTTTCGTACCTTTCTCTGCTTAAGAGTCCGAGCTCGTATCCATATCTTGTGAGTCGTAGGTCTGCGTTATCCTGCCGGAGAAGAAGGCGGTGTTCTGCCCGGGAAGTAAACATCCTGTACGGTTCTTCGGTTCCCTTTACGACCAAATCGTCTACGAGGACACCTATGTAGGCTTCGTCCCTTCCGAAAATCAGAGGGTCTCTTTTTTCTAATTTGAGAGTCGCGTTTATTCCCGCGATTATTCCCTGGGCCGCGGCTTCTTCGTATCCCGAAGTGCCGTTTATCTGTCCCGCAAGGAATAATCCCTCGATTTTTTTAGTCTCTAGCGAATGTTTAAGTTGAGTCGGGGGTACGAAGTCGTATTCCACTGCATAACCCGGTTTCAGGATTTCAACTTCTTCGAGACCTCTTATGGTCTTCAAGAATTTTATCTGAATCTCTTCGGGTAGGGAAGAGGATACTCCGTTTAAGTAAACCTCGTATGTATCCAGACCGTCGGGTTCCACGAAGACATGATGGTGATTTCTTTCCGGGAACTTTATGACTTTCGTTTCCAGTGAAGGACAGTATCTCGGTTCTATCCCGGTTATTTTTTTCTGGACGAGAGGAGAATATTTTAAATTTTCGCG
>CAZGBM010000080.1:3569-7624 GCA_964523975.1 uncultured bacterium
GCGCGGAGCGCCCAGATTGCAGGTCCTTTCTTTGCGTTCAACATTTTAAACTGTATTCCTGTTTTGTCGGTGTTGTATGCTATTTCTCCTCCAAGTGAATCGACTTCGAAGACAAGCTGGGATTTTGCGCCTCCCCCTACGGAAGGATTGCATGACATCTGTCCTATAAGCTCTGGATTTATCGTGAGAAGAAGACAATCGAATCCCCTTCTCTTTGCAGCAAGTGCTGCTTCGATACCTGCATGCCCTCCTCCAACGACTATCAAATCAAATTTGTTTGTTTTTCCTTTCATGATTTTTGTATTTCAATATTAGGAAGGAACTATTAATAGTCAAGAGGATTCGGCGAAGCCGAAAACATCCGAAAATTTACAAGAAAAATTGCACATGTAGAACCTGTAGTTCATATAGAAATTGAAACAAAAAAACAGAATCTACAATCTTTACATTATCTACATGTGGAAAATTGGGTTGTGGGATGGGGTTTAAAAAAAGTATCTTTTTTAATCTGCGTTTATCTGCGTCCAAACTTAGGATTTAGAATGTAGTTCGTGTTTCGTCGTCAGAAAAAAGGTAAAAACTACAATGTCTACATGTCCTACATGTGAAAATTTTTAGGGTTGTGGGTTGGGTTTTTAAAAAACACAATTAAAATGGGTTGTGTGATGAGCTCTGTGTTCTCTGTGTGTTTGTTTTTCTCTGCCTGCCCTGTAGAGAGGAACGACCGTATCAGGGTGTTCTCTGTGGTAAAATATTTTTTGGGGGGTAATGGGTTCTGTATTCTAACTTCTTGCTTCTAACTTCTATTTATTTCTTTTTTATCAAGCTTTTTACTACTTTGGCGAGTTCGTTGTACTCGTAAGGTTTTTTAATTATTGCATCGAAACCGAATTTAACATGGTCGGACATTACAGGGTCGTCGGAATAGCCGCTTGAAACTATTGCTTTGACTTCAGGATTAATCTTACGCAGTTCTTTGAGCGTTTTTAGACCTCCCATAGCTCCCGGAATAGTAAGGTCGAGGATAACTACATTATAAGGGGTTCCTTTTTCCATAGCTTCTTTATACATGATAATTGCTTCTTCTCCGTCTTCGGCTCCGTTGACTTCGAAACCGAATAATTGTAGCGCTCTCGCGGCAGCTTTTCTTATGAATGATTTGTCGTCCATAATTAGAACCTTGCCTTCTTGCTGGGCAAACTTCTCTTTATCTCCTTCCGGTTCTGTTTTCTTCTCCGGCTCTACTACCGTGGGAAGGTATATATGAAATGAGGTTCCAACTTCAAGTTTGGAATCCGCATAGACAAAACCTTTATGCTTTTTAATTATTGAAAAAACGGTTGAAAGTCCAAGCCCGCTTCCTTTTCGCTTTGTTGTGAAGAAAGGGTCGAATATTTTTGATATATGCTCTCCAGATATACCGATTCCTGTGTCCCGGATTGTAACTTTTACATATTTTCCTTTTTCAAGCGGTATTTTACCCTGTCTCCCGATTTCGATATTTTCCGCTTTTATGGTTATCGTTCCTCCCCGCGGCATCGCCTCACTGGCGTTCAGGATTATATTATTTATGACCTGGTTTATTTGCCCTTTGTCTATATGGACTTCCCATAAATCTTTCCGGAAGTCGAACTCACATTTCACGTTGGAGCCGACCAGCACAAAGTTAGCCGATTCCTTGATTAACTCTCCGATATTCGCTTTTTCTTTTATCGGTATTCCGCCTTTCGAGAAGGTTAATAGCTGGTGAGTCAGGCTCTTGGCGCTCTGGGCCGCTTTTTCCGATTCGGTTAATATCTCGTAAACTTCTTCTTTCGGATCCAATTTTAATTTCGCAAGTGAAATATTTCCTATAATCCCGGTAAGAAAATTATTGAAGTCATGAGCTATTCCTCCGGCGAGTATACCGATGGATTCAAGCTTTTGAGCTTTCGCTATTTCTTCTTCCATTATTTTACGGTCGGAAATATCGATTGTTTGCAGAACGAATCCCTCAAAGTTATCTTTTTCGTCTACGATTGGTTCCCAGGAGCTCGAAGCATACCATATTTTTCCGTCTTTTTTAACGGCTTTATATTCGAAGTTTCTGCCACTTTTATGCTCCCCCAAGGTTTTTTTGCAAATTTTCTTTGCTTTTCTCAGGTCATCTTTATGTACCCACCAGATAAATTTTCCTTCAAGTTCTTCATTGGAGTATCCCGTTATATCTTCGCAATTCGGACTTACGTAAATGTTTTCGCCTTTGTTATTTGTTATTACGAGTAAGCTTGGTATAGTTTCCACTATTGAACGGAACCTCTGTTCGCTCTCTTTTAAGGCTTTTTCAGCTATTTTGCGCTCTGTGATATCTGCGGAAATTATTATAGCTCCTTCGGAGAAAGGCGCGATGCTGATTGAAAGATATCTATCCTCGTATTTCATTTCCGGAAATTCTTTATTTTTGTGGGTTTTTATACATTCCATCAACTCTTTAAACATATTTATTTCGTGCTTTGAACCGTAATCTTTGTACATGATGTTGCCGATTTCGGGTATTCTGTTTCCCGATTTTCTTTTCGCTAGATTCGATTTGATTACCTTGCCGTTACGGTCCACCACAATGGTTTCGACAGGACTATAATTGAATAATGCGAAATTGAAGGCTTCTCTTTCCTTTAGTTTTTTTTCGTTCTCTTTTTGTTCGGTTATATCTCTTGTGCACGCTACGAATGCCTGGGGCTTACCCTTGCTGTCTCTTATTAAAGAAGCATTCAGTTCGGCGAGAAACGAAGAGCCGTCTTTCCTTAATAATGTATATTCTAAATTCCTTACGTAGCCATTTTTTAATGTTTTGCTTAAATTAGCTGCTGCCCTTTTATGGGCAGAAGGAGCAATGAATATAAAAGCGCTTTTGCCGAGTACTTCTTCCGGATTTTCATATCCATGCATTTTTAGTGTTCTGTCTGAGACGTAGGTGACTTCTCCTTTTAAATCGGTTACTGTAACTGCATAGGGTGAGGTATCCACGAGGGTCTTATATAACTGCTCGGAATCCCTTAGTGCCTGTACCAATTTCTGCTTTTCCGTTGTGTCTCTGACGACTTCAAGCAAATTAACGACATTCCCTTTGTTGTCCTTTATCGGGTATCCTTTGATCAACCATTTTCTACCATCCAATGTTGTGATTTCTTGTTCTTCTATCTTTCCGGTTTCGCGGGCTTTTGCTAAAGGGCAATTTTCGCAGGGTTTGTTATCGTCAGTCCATGTTTCGTAGCAATAATTCCCTTCAATTCTGTCGTTTTTTGTTGTTACGCATTCGTAAGCAGAATGAGCGGTTTTGTTTGCCCATAGTATTTTATGATCGAGATCCTGTAAGAGCACCAATTCTAACAGGGTGTCAAGTATTATACCCTTTTGTTTGTCCGATTTTTTCAGATCCTCTATGATTTTTAATTGCTCTTTTTTCTCTTTCTTATCCAAAAATAAATTCCTCTAAACTGTTTATCTTTTGAAATAATATAAAGAATCGTATCGAAGAAGTCGAAATCGCATTTTTTTTGTTGGAAGAACTCGCGCGTTTTGTTCTTTGTGTTAGGGATCCGTATTTTTGTTTTGTTATTCCTTCCATAATATTTAATACACCTCTTAATTTTGACGATTAATATTAAATAAAAATCTTTTTAAATTTATACTAAAATTATATTGACAATAAGTACTTTTGTCAAGTAGTAAATTATTATTATCATGGTAGAGTTCGGAAGCTAAGAGATTGGATTAAGAAATCAGGAGTAAGAAGCTAATGAAATGTAAAAATCAAATATCAAAATGGAAAATTACAAATCAAAGTTCAAAAATAAAAAAAACAGAGAAACAACAAATTACACAAATCACACGAATGTTAAAAAAAGACTTTGTTTTTTACATCAATAAAAAATATTATTCTTAATTTATTTGTGTAATTTGTGCTATTTGTTGTTGAAAAAATGGGGTGTTGTGGGCAATAGAAAACCCGTTTTTGCGGTTTAAATATTTCGTTGTAAAAAAGAATTAATTTTGCATTTTTATTTGTCATTTTG
>CAZGBM010000081.1:0-7474 GCA_964523975.1 uncultured bacterium
GGGTTTAAACCCAAGGAACTTTTTTCGGATTCTAAGATGGGTGAGGGTACAATATTCGTAGATACGAATTTCTCTCCCGTAAAGAGAGTTACATATAAGGTTAATAATGTCAGGGTCGGTCAGAGGACGGACTTTGAGGAATTGATAATGGAAATCTGGACTGACGGTTCTATTTATCCGGACGAGGCGCTTAATCTTTCTTCCAAGATTATAAAAGACCACATTGAATTATTTATAGAAAAGGATATATTTGAAGAAGAGGAAGAAAGTGGCGTTACCGAAAAAGAAGAGATGAAAAAAGCGCTGGATTTGCCCGTAGAGGAATTGGGAATGGGTAACAGAGTCAGCAATGTTTTGAAAAATAAAAATATTAATAAATTGAAAGATATTGTTAAATATTCAGAGGAAGAAATGCTTAATTTTCCTAACTTTGGTAAGGTTTCGCTACGAGAAGTTAAAGATAGATTGGCCGAGTACAATCTAACTTTAAATATGGATTTGAAGAATATGGAGGATAAGAAATGAGGCATGGAAAGAAGGTTAAAAAAATAGGAAGGACACATGCCCATAGAAAAGCGGCTTTAAATAACCTTTTCTGTGCACTTATATTGAGTGAATCTATAAAGACTACCAGGGGTAAGGCTGTAGCCTTAAAGAGATTTGCCGACAAAGAAGTAGCTAAGGCTCTTAAGGCTGATCTTAGTATTAAAAGAAAATTTAAAAGCAATTTAGGTTCAAAGCAAGCATACTATAAGCTGTTTGAGACAATAGTTCCGCAGTACAAGGATAGGAGGGGTGGATATGTTCGTATTGTCGATTTGTCTGTGGGTAGAAGAGGTGACGGAGCTATTGAAAGTATAGTAGAGTTTGTATAAGTTTGAACAGTGATAGATGAGAGGATTTCTTCTTTAGAAAGAAAAGCGGAAGAAGAATCAAAATTTGCCGAAAGACTTAGAAGCAGATTCGGCAAGAAATCTTACTTAAATTTACTAAAAGATTCTGTGGCCGGAGCTCTTGGCCCTGGCGAAATTGATTTTCTCTCAAGGGCAGATTCTTTAATATATATAGTATTTTCCGAACAAGTTCAGTCCGAATTACAAAAAGGTTTGAAATCAATAAGCTCTTTTCTCGACGAAGGAGAAAAAAAGTATCTTATGACGCAACTGGACGAATTCACTCAGACTCTGAATAAGGTCTTCGATGAAGGAGTGAAGGCAGGTATTTCCCCGATTTTGATTGAGTTGGCTATCAGAAGGTGGCTTAAGGTTCAAATGCCTTCAAAGAGTTCGGCCCCGATTCATAAGAAAGTGAATCTTTCTTTGCAATTCTTTAGCAAGCGGGAACTCCGGAAAGGGGTAGCCCAGAGGAATGTTCTGCGTTTTCCGGAAAAAGCACTTCCTGTTACAGTGTCGTTGAATGATTTACAACTAGAGCATTTTTCCGATTTTATCGAAGCCGGAGATTTCTTTTCCGATGTTGCAAAGATATTTGCCGATTGTTTTATAAATCAGGTGAGGATAGAAGCTCATCAGGTTGATTACAAAGATACAAAAGAAAAGATAAAATCTACCCAGAATTCCATCAAAGAAAACGTAAAAGAAAAAATGAAAAAGCTTTTCGAAGAAATCGAGGACTTGAGTGTTAAAGAACTTCGCCAGAATATTGACGAAATAATAAGATATATAAATAGCGGGGAAATGAAGGTTAGGGCTTTAGGAGCCCAAATGTCTCGGCTCAAAAATATTGCCGAAACAGACGAGACTGTTAAAACTCCCGGAATTCTGAGGTATTTTGATATTAATCTAAGCAAGAAAATAAGAGGCAGCGTGAATAGTTCTATAGCGGCACTCAGTGGCAAATTAGACGGTGCGCCCGAATCGTTTTTATCCCGTAGTTTATTGGGAAGAAAAACAGATTATGAAAGTGTTATAGATTGGTTTACCGAAACTTATGACGAGGTATTTTTGCCGACGGTTACGGAGCTTATTTTCGAAGAAATGGTCAAAGTATTTCCCGAATCGGATAACGACTCTTTGGATGAAGCCAGGTGGGTGGGGTTACTTGCCAGGAGAACAGACCCGCCGGCTGTTTACTTTATTCCCCAAATCGAGAGAACGCTCTCCAGGGCAGAGAGTATTGTAAGGGATCATCTTAAGACGGTTTCTGTAATGGTATATGATATTAGGGGTTCTTCTTTAATGGGGGAGAAGTTATTGAATGCCGAGATGGAAGATAAGATAAGAAACGAGTTTCAATCGGAATTGTTAAAAGCGGTAGAAGATACAGGAGGATTTTTTGTAAAGGACACCGGGGATGGAGGTATCGTTTTGTTTTCCGAAGAAAGTAGCGATTTCTATTTCAGGCAGATTTCTATGTCTGGGAGCGGGAAGAAAAATTCGGAAGAAAAGGAAATGAAGCTCAAGGCTTCCTTGGATTCGGCGAGTCGGGCGATAAGATGTGCCAGAAAAATGCTCGAGTATTCGGAAATATTTGTTAGAAAAAACTTAAAAAGATATAAGGAATGGTTTAAAGAGTTTGATGAAAAAGAAATAGGTTTTGGCGGTATAACTTACGAACATTTGCCTCCGGAATACAAAAGAATATTCCAAATAGGTATAGGTATTTCTTCCGGTAACCCGGGTGAAGATATCTTTTTGGGAAAAAATGTACAGGGTCATCTTGACCTTACGGGAAGTCTTGTCAGGAGAGCAAATATGTATTCTACTGTTCATCATCCCGATAAGTCGGTTATTCTTATCGGGGCTTCTACGATGTTCAGTTTTTTGCTACAGGTAGGTTCCTTCAAATCGGTGGCAGGTGAGGAAAAGATCGAGAAAAATGCCTACCCTTCCATACCTGTTAGAGAAAAACTAATAGAAGAGGTTATTCTCTGGATGAAAGGACTTTCGGGTAGTTATATTATTAGTGACCATAAAGTATCTTTACAGAGGATAGATTATTTGATTGACGATAAGGGAGGCGTGGGAAAACTTGATATGCCTGCAGAGGATGTTAGCATAAAGAGAGGGACCCGCGTCTATGACGGTAAAGTGAGGGAAGAAAGAGTTCTTTATGAGGTTATACCGGAGAAGAGGAGTTAATAGTGGAACTCTCGAAGAAATATGACCCTAAGTCAGCGGAAGAGAAATGGAGAACAATTTGGGAAGAGAGCAAAACTTTTGTAGCAGATATTGATAGTGAAAAACCTTTTTATATAATTCTTCTTCCTCCGCCCAATGTTACGGGCATTTTACATCTCGGTCATGTGCTAAACATGACAATACAGGATGTTTTTATCCGTATTCATAAGATGCAGGGATTCGAGGTTTTATGGCTTCCCGGGACGGACCATGCCGGAATTGCAACTCAGAATGTTGTGGAAAGAAAATTGGCAAAGCAGGGTCTTTCAAGATTTGATCTGGGAAGAGAAAAATTCATTGAAGAGGTCTGGAAGTGGAAGGGCGAATATCATAACAGAATCGTATCGCAGATGAAAACTCTCGGTCTTGGTTGCGACTGGAGCAGGGAAACTTTTACTTTAGACGAAGATTTTTCCAGGGCTGTCGAAGAAACTTTTGTCAGGTTGTACGAAAAAGGTTATGTTTATAGAGATGAGTACATTGTAAATTACTGTCCCCGTTGTGAGACGGTTATTTCGAACGAAGAAGTAGAAGATAAAGAGCTCAAGGGTAAATTTTATTACATTGAATATCCGTTGAAAGAAGGCGGGAAGATGCAACTGGCGACGACACGTCCCGAGACGATGCTGGGCGATACGGCCGTTGCGGTTAACCCCGACGATAAGAGATACAAAAAATTGATTGGGAAAAAAGTAATTCTTCCTTTGATGGATAGAGAGATTCCTGTAATTTCCGATAAGAAAGTGGATAAAGAATTCGGAACAGGCGTAGTCAAGATTACCCCGGCGCACGACCCGGTTGATTTCGAAATTGGCAGAGAACATAATCTTCCTCTGGTAAATATTCTCGATAAAAAAGGAAATATAAACGAAAATGGTGGAAGATACGAGGGTATGGATCGCTATGATGCGCGTGAAAAGGTTGTGGAGGACCTTAAAGCTTTAGGTCTTCTGGACAAAATAGAGGATTATTCTCATTCTGTCGGGCACTGTTCCCGTTGTAAAACTATTCTTGAGCCGTATATCTCGAAACAGTGGTTCGTAAAAATGGATAAAATGGCAAAAAAGGCAAAGAAAGCTACAAAGGAAGGTAAAGTGAGATTTTATCTTCCCCGATGGGAAAAGGTATATAACCACTGGCTTAGTAACATCCGTCCCTGGGTGATTTCGCGTCAATTGTGGTGGGGACACCAGATACCTGCATATTATTGCAGAAACTGCGAAGAAGTTCTGGTCGGTCGTGGTGTACCTTCGCAATGTTCGAAGTGCGGGAGTAAGGATTTATACAGGGATGAAGATGTTCTTGATACCTGGTTTTCTTCATGGTTGTGGCCTTTTGCTCCTTTCGGATGGCCGGAAAAAACTAAAGATCTGGATTTGTTTTTCCCTTCCACGACTCTTGTAACAGGATGGGATATAATCTTTTTATGGGTTGCAAGGATGATTATGTCTTCCCTTGAATTTATGGGGGATGTTCCTTTTGGTAAGGTATATTTCACAGGTATGATTCGTGATTCCAAGCATCGAGCTTTATCTAAATCTCTGGGAAATTCTCCGGACCCGCTTGAACTGATCGCCGTCTACGGGTCGGATGCCCTGCGTATAGGAATCTTGCGGATTACACCCGAGGGTAAAGATGTAATATACAAAGAAGAGAGTATCGAGCAGGGAAGAAATTTCCTTAATAAAATATGGAATGTTACGAGATTTTTGATGATGAATTGCACGGATGATGATACGGGAAGTATAGATGGTATGAGTCTTGCTAAGACGGATAAATGGATTGTATCAAGAGTTATGGGACTTGTGAAAGATGTAGAGGAGCTTATCGATTCTTTCAGAATTAGCGAGGCAAGCAGGATGCTTTCTTCTCGTTTCTGGGATGAATTTTGTGATTGGTACCTGGAAATGATAAAACCGCGTATTTATTCGGGCGATAAGAACGAGAGAAAGGTTGCCATTTCTGTTGCTTTGTGGGCTTTTGAGAGATATCTTAAACTTATGCATCCTTTTATTCCTCATATAACGGAGGAGATTTATGATATGCTGCCGTATACTTCGGACCTTATTATCGAATCGAGATGGCCGGTTTACGATAAAAGCCACAGAAATCTGGAAATGGAAAGCGAAATGAATTTTCTGCATGAATTTGTTTCCAATATTCGTAATATTAGAGGTGAGTTCAACCTACAGCCGGATTTGAAGCTTAAGGTAATAGTTAATTGCGAAGATAATCTTTTCGATTCCGTTCGGGAAGAGACCGAATGGATTTTAAGGCTCGGCGGTATCGAAGAGCTTAAAGAGGGCGGAAAAGTTTCCAATTCGGCGTTTTTTCATTTGAAGGGGATGGATGTTTATATCCCCCTTGAAGGAATAATCGACCTTGAAAAAGAAAGAGAGAGAATGAAAAAAGAAATTACCGAAATTGAAGGTTTTCTTAAGAGGACGGAAAAGCAGCTTTCGAAGAAAGATTTCTTGGAAAAAGCTCCGCCTGAAGTAGTAGAAAAAGCGAAAGAAAATAAAGAAAGACTTGATAGTAAATACAATAAATTAGTCGAAAACCTGAAACGAATATCATAGTTTAAGTACCGGATATCAGGTGTCAGATACCAGCCAAAAAGAAATGTAGGTCGAGAAATTCCATCCGGATGCGAATTAAAAATTAAAATTTAAAAAGCAAAATGACAAATAAAAATACAAAAATTAAAAAAATGATAGCAAGCAGATTTATGTATTTAAAATAGGATTTTTTATTTGTTGTTTTTTTAGTTTATTTTTGAACTTTGATCTGTAATTTTACATTTTGATATTTGATTTTTACATTTTTGCGGCTTTGCCGCAGTATGTAAACTATATTTGACTTAAGGTAAAAAAATTGCTTTATGCGAAATATAATTGCATTTTGCAAGGTATAGTAGAGACCAAGGCTTTGCCAATCAATGCTTTAAGTTCTGGAATAGAAGTTGCATATAAAGTAAGTAGTTCGTTGGTAATTTAGCAGTCGTTAGCAAGTGGTTTTCGGGAGTCTGTCTGATGTAAAGCCTTAAAGGAGGCGAAAATGAGAAAAATTTTAATTATGTTAATAATTTTACCGGTTATGCTTTTTGCGCAAGGCCGGGTCGCGGGCCCGAGTCCTCAATCTATGGATGCGACTTTGACTTTTATGATTCCAACTGCTGTTGGAATATACGTGAACAATAATGCTGAGTGGAATTTCAACAATATAACGCTCAATCCCAGTAATCCTATTTACCCTCCTGTCACCTATCCCGAATACTATTTTCCGACAACGCCTCTGTCTTCTCCTTATCAGCAGCTTGAATATATGGTCGCCGGTTCGCCAGCCGCCACTCCTGTGGATTGGACCCTTACGGTGTATGGAAGCGGAGACCCCGGTAACGGTGTACTTCTTTCGGATATAGAACATAGTCCTGCTGGAATGGGTACATGGAATGATTTCAACACGTCGGCTACGCCCGATACACTCGTAAGCGGAAGCGGTAATACCGGCGGATGGCAGTTTTTCAATCAGGATTATCGAGTGATTCTGGATGGCGACGAAGAACAAACTGGTGGCGTGAGCTGTTTGCTTACCTATACGATTCAGACTGATTAACTGAGCCACTGAACTAAGGATTCTGCTAAAAACAAAAAGGGCGTCTAAAAAACGCCCTTTTTGTTTTTTCCCCAACACCATATAAAAAATTAGACAGGATTGACAGGATTAACTTGATTTGTTTCGAATAAATAAAATGGGTTGTGAGGTAGGCTTAGTGTTCTCTGTGTATTCTGTTTTTCTCTGCCTGCCCTGTAGGGAGGAACGACCGTATCAGGGTGTGCTCTGTGGTGATTTTTTTTTAATTCATTTTTTAATTTTTATTTGTAATTTTGCTATTTGATATTTGATTTTTGCATTTTAGCGGTTCTGCCGCTTGACAACTTTTGGTTATCAGATTATAATTAATATTGTAGTTATGATAATATTCGTTTTAATGTCTTTTCTTATAAATCATGAAATATTGAGTCAGGCTGATTTTGATGAATATCTTTCTCTTGATATCCAATCCGAAAGAATAGACATTGGTATTCTCAGTCCGTTGAATTCTCCCATCGAGATTCCTGGAGCCATAAAGGGTACAATACAGGCTGATACCGATTGGGTTTTTATCTGTTCAGCTGAAGGAGATTTCCTATCCAGAGAAGGAAACACTATGCCGGTAGAGCGATTAGCCTGGCGGATAGAGGGTGGGGAATGGGTTCCTTTCGAGATGGGTGAGATCAAGCTTCTGGAGGGAGTTCCCACATCAGAGGGAGGAAGGTCTTTTTCGATAGATT
>CAZGBM010000082.1:0-7352 GCA_964523975.1 uncultured bacterium
GGTTTTAAATACGATCCCGAAGATGACGGAACTTCTATACCAAGCCTCGGAGTTCACGAACACTGGAATGACTCGATAAATAGACAATATTCAAGAGATCTTGGTGGCGGCTATGGAATTGAACTGATTAAAATCCTCGAAAGCACTGGCGGAGTGAGTGAAGAAGGAGAGATACTGGCAAAGCCAATATTGTACAGAAATTCTCCTAACCCCTTCAACAATTCAACTTCTATAAGATATGAAATCCCGGAAAATTCTAAAGTGGAATTAGCCGTTTACAACATCAACGGTCAGAAAATTAAATCCATAGTAAATAAAGTACAACTTCCGGGTTCTTATTCTTGCGTCTGGAACGGTGACTTTGATAATGGGGCTAAAGCGCCCAATGGTATTTATATATACCGTTTAGAGGTAAAAGCATCAAACGGCAAGAAATCTCAACAATCGGAGAAGATGCTTTTAGTTAAATAGATTTCTAAAGTCAAAATTGGTTGGTGAGTCGGTAAGTTTACCGGCTTACCAACCAATCAATCGTAAATCCTGTTAATCTTGTCAAAATTTGTAAATTCTACGAATCTAAGATAATAAAATGGTTAAATAGTAAAAACAAAAAAACTTTGCGGTCTTTGTAAGCTTTGTGGTTCAAAATTTTTGTGGTGTGGGGTAGGGTATTAAACAAAAAAATCTTTTTTCTTTGTGTACTTTGTGTAAGAATTGTTTTTGGAAGGATTGGGTTCTAAGCGAAAAGCCAATAGCTAAATGCTAATTGCTTTTGTATCGTTATCTAAATATAGGAAATTTTTCCGCTTTTTTTACCAGTGGTTTTAACAGCTTCTTTTTTCTGTGGTTTTTCCGCTTTTGTTTCTCCGGATACTACCGAATCCCATAGGTCCGCACCTTCTTCAAGAAGCGCATCTTCGAAAGCAAAAGAGAGTTCCTCTTCCACTTCCTCTCCAGCCATTTTTTTATTGATAAGTTCGATTTTTTTATTTACGTCAGCAAAGTCCCGGTCTATTTGAGCTGCTTTTTTATACTGTTTAAGAGCATTCTCATACGTACCCTGTCGAGCATACAAATTTCCAAGATGATAGAAAAATGCCGTTTTTTCGTTCTCCAGGAAATTATCGGTATTTATAACAATTTTATAAATATCTTCAGCTTTCTCGTTTTGTCCTAACAATTCATGACATAGACCCAGCATCTCAAGCGATTTCAGCCTCCAGGACTTTTCCCTCATTGCTTTTTTAAACTCTTCCATAGCCTCTTCGATAAGGTCCATTCCCTTATAAGTGATTCCAAGATTAAAATGTGCGGCATAATCCGTAACATCCAATTCTTCTTTGGCTTTCTTCTTGAAATCCGCCAGCAGAGTATCAAGCGTAGGAACTTTCTCCTCTGCCTCCTCTGTTTCATCCTTCAAAAACATCCCCTCACTAACCACTTCCTCCTCAAACAACCCATCAAAATCAAGTTTCTCTTTTACTTTTTCTTTTTCTGCTTTACCTTTTTTCTTCTTTCCTCTGACTTTTTCAAGTATACTGGAATTAGGGTCTACCTTTTCTATCTTCTCCAAAATTTTTTTCGCCTCGGAATGAGCATCTTTTTTCTCCAGACACTCATAAAGGAAAAAATACGATTCGACCGCTTTTTCCCTGCTATTTAATTTTAAAGCACTTTGTATCATCTTCTGACGGGAGATTATACTCAAAGAGTCTAAATCTGCTATCCTGCGATATATATCATAAGATTCATCATAATTTTTCTTGTTGAAATTAACTTCCGCAGCCTTATTGTAATACTCCAGTGATTCCTCGATAGAACCCACGGATTCATAGAGTTCTGCAAGATTAATCCAATCTTCCCAACCGGAAACAGCTACTTCTATATCTCCCTTTTCGGTATCACTTATTCTCTCGACAAGCTCTGGCTCCTCCGGTTCTTCTTCCTCCCCCTCTTCTTCCATATCGAATAATCCTTCAGAGCTTTCGAGAACAGGTTTTTCGATTACCTCTAACTCTTCTTCCGTATTCAATACCTCCTGTTCGACTGCCTCAAGTAGACCAATGCCTTCCTGCTCGAATTCAATCTTAATTTCTTCCGGAACAACCCTCTCCTTAACCTCTTCTTTGGTTTTCTTCCCCTTTTTCTTCTCTTTTACTACGCCTCCTGCCCCGGATGCTAAAAATTGTATGCGGGATTCTATTTCCTCAACCTCCTCTACCCTTCCCTGTTCTTGAAATATACCTTTTATTTCTTCCAGTTCCGAAATCGCCTCTTCATGCTTACCCTGATTTTCATAAATTTCAGCAAGTTTGAGACGTATTCCCAATTTTTTAGGCGTTATATTGACGATTTTCTTTAAGTTTTCAAGAACGCCTTCAATATCGCCTTCTTTTTTATACAATTCAGCCAGCTCTTCATACGCCGATACCGCATCTCCAAGCAACCCCTGTTTTTCGTACAGAAAAGCAAGCTCATGTTTGACCAGCAACTCATCTTCTTCGAATCTGAGCAACATCTGGGCTATAGCTGTAGCATTTTGATAATACTCCGCATCTCTATATTTTTCCAGAGATTTCCAGTAAAATTCTACAGCTTTTTTCTTATTCCCTAGTTTATTGTAAAGACTTCCTAAATCCTTAGCATTATTTGGATCGTCAGGGACCAGATCGTAAACCCGCTCAAGACACTCGATTGCCTTATCGGTATTTCCCTCGATCTTCGCTTTACTTGCTTCATTCTTTAAAGCTGAAATTTCATTATCTTTTAACATATTTTGCTTACTTATACTTGTTAAGCATAAGTTCTTCTCCTACTCTCCTTATTATCGACTCTTCTATTAACCTTTTTTTCAACAGCGCTCCCTCCAAAAGAGCATTATCACAAATTACGTTAATTAAACGCGGTGTACCGGAAGTAATATCATATATTATTTTATGCGCTTCATCGCTGAATATTCTTCCGCTTCCTCCCGCCTGCTCCAATCTATAATTTATATAATCTCTGGTAGAGCTAAATGTAAGCGGCGGAAGACTAACAATAGCCGAAATTCTCTGTCTGAAAGAAATATTATCTTTTATCCTCTCATAAATGTCCTCCATACCGCTTAAGATAATCGTAACCAAACGGTATCCTTCAAGCTCCAAATTCAACAACCCTCTTATTTCTTCAATTACTTCCGGATTTGTAATATTGTTGGCTTCATCAATAAGAATCACAGTCTTCTTATTAGCTCTATGCCTACGTTCAAGCTCACCTATTAATTCCAATTTCGACTCTGTCCGTTCTTTAGAGTCGATACGGAGCCCGAGCATTTCCCCCAATTTCCTGTTGAACCAGACAGCGGAAAAATCCGGCTGTGTGAGCGTCATAAGATTACCGGAATATTCCTCATCTTCCTCGAGATCTGCAAAGATCTTTCTGATAATAGTAGTTTTTCCGCATCCGATATTTCCGGTTAGTAGTCCCAGTGCCCTACTCTTTTTTATAACGTGCAATAATTTGACAAGAGCCCGACTATGTTCAGGTCCACTATAAAAAAAATTAGGATCAGGTATATCACGGAAAGGCTCCTTGTCCATTCCGTAAAAAGCTTCATAATTCATCTATTTCCTCCTACAGAAAAACAATCTTTTTCCCTTCAAAATCCTCATCCCTTTTACCTGAATCCCCTACCTTCACCTTTTTCTCTCTTTCCAAAGCAGCATCAACATAAACTTTCTCTATTTCCTCTTCCTCTTCTTTTTCCTTTTGCGCTGTTCGCTGCATTCCAAGAAGCTCCTTGACATTTTTAAAATCAGGGGCAATCCTATATATCTCTCTTAAAACAACTTCTCCTTCTCTCGTTTTCCCGGAATCTTTCAGAGATTGCGAAATAGAGTATAGTTCTTCCAATTTTTCCTCGCCCTTCAATTCTCTTGCGAGTTCGAGGGATTCTTCAAAAGAACCCTTATCTCTCAGTAATGCGACCAGCAATCTTTTAGATCTATGATTATTATCCAGTTCCAGAACCCTTCTGTAGTTAAACTCTGCTTCCGAAAGTAAATTCTCGCCGTGAAAACTCTTGCCAAGGGCATATCGTAAATCCGTCTCATCTTCAGGAGGCCCTGCGATAAAATCTTTAAGATTAGAAATAACTTCTTGTTTTGAATCTTTAAATACGAGAGTTTTGACATCTCTATCGTCAGGATAGTTTTCCTTCAGGGTTTTCAGAACTTGCTCTGCGGCATTCTTATTTCCGAGAAAACCATAATATTCGAAAGCCTTAAGATAGTTATCTTTTGCCTCATCCGGAGAGCCTATCTCCCAAAGCAATTCTCCCATTTCAAGAAAAGAATCGGCATCGAATTCTTCATCGACTTCGACTTCCCCGGAACAAATTATATTTCTAATTTCCTCAGGCATATCTTTCGAAATTTTTACAAGGTCCCCTATATTTCCGCCCTTTTCAATGAATTCTTCCATATATTCTTTAACTTCTCCGGAAAACCCTAACTCCGAATACCCTCTTATAATTTCAAGAAGGTTCTCTAAATTTTTACTTTCTTTATAATCCTTTACTGCCTTAACTATTAAGTTAACGTTTTCTTCTCTCAAAATATAACCTCCTATTTTAGAGGATTTTTATAGGTATTCTTTATATACTAAAATAAACAGTTCACGATTAAAAGTCAAGTCTTATGCAATTCCCCCTATTCCCCAACCACAAGATTACACTGATTAACTCGAGATTACCACATCCCACAACCCCTAAATAATCGAACCACAGAGAGCACAGAGAAAAAAGAACACACAGAGAACACAGAGACAAGAAACTATATTTTTGTTTGTTTAAAGCCCAACCCACATCCCTAAAAATTTTTACATGTAGGACATGTAGACACTGAAAGTTTTTTGTTTTTGCTATTTAACCATTTTCTTATTTTGCCATTTAACTTAGATTTGCAGAATCTATAAATTCAGGCAGGATTAACAAAATTTAAATTGGTTGGTCGGTTAGTTCGCTGGCCAGTTGAAATCCCCAACAATACACCCACTTCTTAACTCACTAACAAACTTTAATTTGCATCTTTCTGTTTTTGCGGCTCTGCCGAAATTGGCGATTATTACCCTTTCTTCCAGAAAAATAAGACTCCGGTAAGGAAAGGACTTTACCGGAGTCTTTGAATAGATTGTTATTAGCGAATAACAATCTAAATATAGCTGATTTTTAATTCCAGAGAGCCTTTCAAATCGGCGGGAAGGTTTAGATTATTCAACTCTCTTTTGATTGACTTGTCAATACATTCTTCACATGCTTTTCCCTCGTATATTTCAAAACTTTTTATAGTTGTCTTTTTGACTTTGCCTCCCTCTACTTTGAGTGTAAGAGTCAAAGTCTTCAGATTCCAGTTTTTGAACATAACTTCACAGCCGGCTTCAAGCTGGTCGGTAAGAGTTTCTTCCAGCTTTTTCAAATCGAATTTGGACGCTATCGAAGCAGAAGTTATATAGAAATTAAGTTTCAGTTCCTTCTTATCTTTTAACGGTTCCGACAGGTCCATTTTATCAGTCGACCAAGCATATTCTGCTGCCATCGGAGCTACGGATTTCATAAGACCACCTCCAAATCTTGTTGCAGGAGCATATCCTCCCACCGCATAATCGCTGACTCCCTGGGGAAGAGGCAGGGGCTGTTTTACCGTAACGACCTCTCCTGTTTTACGAATAATTTTATCTACCGCGACAAATGAGGTATATTGTGTCATCAGGTGATATTTAAGTCCGAGTTTGGTTACCTCGTCTTTTACGTCAACTCCAACCTTTCCGTAATCGTCGAGATGCGCGATTTTCTCTCTTGCCCAGAGATATTTTATGGCGGAATTGTCGGTGTCTTCCATAGAAGCATCTATGTCTATTTTCTTTTTGTAGTTGCCTCCTGCCGTCTTACCGGTCACCAGTATATTTCCGGAAGCTTTTTTGTATTTACCGAAAAGCACGAGTGGTCTCTGCGCAAAAAGGTCAGGCAGGGAAACGGGTTCGACATCGTAAGCATCGAATCCTTTGAAGTGAGTTTTTATATCGGTGAGGAGCGGATGTTGTATATAATTCAAAAATTTATCTGCTGTTTCTTTAGCTTCGCCTTCATTTGTAATAACAAATGGCTCTCCTTTTCCGACTCTTGCCATTCCTTCAATCAGGTAGCGGTTTACTGAAGAGCCTATACCGAATGCGAAGAAATTAAGCTCTCCGAGATTTTTACTTATGAGGTCAAAGGCTTCTTTTTCAACGGATACGTAACCGTCGGTCGCAACCACGACAATTCTTGAAAGACCTTCTTTTTTAGGAAGTGTCATTATCCTCTGGAGTGCATCCAAAATTTCCGTCCCGCCTCCGCCGGTTTGAGACATAACCATCTCTATTGCTTTCTTTTTGTTCTCTTTTGTCGCGGGGAGAGGCGTGGAAGAAAGAACTGCCGAACCGCCGGCGAAGAAAAGAATATTAAAATAGTCCTTTTCTCTTAACCCTTCTATTGTCTTTTTGATCAGGGCTTTTGATACATCGAGCGGGAACCCGTACATCGAGCCGGAAACATCCACTACAAAAAGATATTCGCGCGGAGGTACCATATCTATGTTTACTCTGTCCGGCGGCTCAACGAGGAGAAGAAAGAATTTTTCTTCTTTTCCCGGATATAAGAGGAGACCCGTCTGTATTTTGTTCCCCTGAAGCGAGTACCGTAGAATAAAATCCCTGTTTCCTCCGTGTTTCTCATTCTTCGATAAAGTTATTTTCGCTTCGTCATTATTTTTATTTATATCAACTTGATGAGTGGGTACCGTAACTTTAGCCAGAGGAATACCGGTTTTGAGATTGACTTTTATATCGAATTTATAAGGAGCGTTCTCTTTTTCGTGCAGATAGGGAGTGGCAGTCCAGTCTTCTTTATCCTTTTGTTCGCCTGTGAATCTTGGACCTACTACAGTCGGGAACACGTATTCGTAAATTCCTTTTTCGGGAATCAGTATCTCGGTAAATTTGACGATTACTTTAACCTCGTCGCCTGGCATAATATTGGCGACTTTCATCTGGAAAACGTTGGGACGCTTTTGTTCCAGAAGCGAGGCGACCTTACCCTGGTTTTTCGCGTCTTCGTATATTTGCTGTGCCTTTGCCGTTTCTTCGATTTCCGCGTCTATTATGCGTTCTCCTATCTTCATCCTCATTGCATGAATCGCGGATTTGGTTCCGAGTGGAAATACGTAAACGGCTTCTATCGTTTTCTTCCCGTCGTTCTTATAGACCTGCGTTAGTTCAACTTCTGCGGTTATGCCCGCAATTTTGACGTCCGCTTTTGTTTCAAGGAGCGGAAA
>CAZGBM010000083.1:0-7178 GCA_964523975.1 uncultured bacterium
AATACTTGCAGCCCCTCTCTTCCGGGTTTCCCGTCCTGCCAGTCGGGAGGAGAATGTTTGAATATATTTCGCTCAGGGTGGGGCATGAGTCCCAATATTCTGCCTGTTTTATCGCATAATCCCGCTATATGCTCACTTGAATTGGTAGGATCTTCTCCGATATATCTAAGTGCAATGTAATCTTCCTTTTCTATTTTTTCTTTCGTTGGATCGTCTCCGATAAAAAGTCTTCCTTCACTATTAGCCATAGGTATGTGCAAGGTTTTTATTCCTCTTGTGAAGACGCAACGTGAACTTTCTACTTTTAGGTCAAGCCACTGATCCCTGAATGTTGCTCCGGGGATCAGGGTTAAAGTGACTTTTGCATCTTTGAAACCAGGCAGTAACCCTATCTTCATAAGTATTTGAAAGCCATTACAGATACCGATCACGAGATTACCTTTATCCACGAAGTCCAACATCGTGTCTTTAATGGCGGTAAGCCTTGCTGCCATTGCGGTACCGGCTCCAAGGTCATCTCCGTAAGTAAAGCCTCCCGGGACTGCGAGTATTTGATTCTCTTTTAGCTTTCCCGGATTTCTGAGCAGTGTGTCTATAAATACAAATTCTGTTTTTGCCCCGGCTTTTTTGAATGCAAAACTGGTTTCTTTATCGCAGTTAGTTCCGGGTCCTCTTAAGATCAGAGCTTTTACCACTTTACTGCTCCTTCCCATTTTTCTAAAAGTTTATCTATTTTTATATTGATTAAAGTTTTATTTTTATTTTTTACAACAAGAGAATCCCCTTTCGTTTTTCCTATTTTGAAATGAGGTATATTTTTTAGCAGTTCCTCTACTTTTTTCATGTTCTTTTCTTCTACTTCGATTAAGAACCTGGAATTCGACTCGCCGAATAGTAAGATATCGTACCGAAGGTCGGTTTTTAACCGGGAAAGATCTATTTCGCATCCGATTTTATTTGAAAAAGTCATCTCGGAAAGACCCACTGCAAGTCCGCCTTCTGATAAATCGTGAATAGATAGGAAGAGTTTATCTTTGTTGCCTGTGCTGAGTTTTTTTAATGTTTTGTATGAAAGTTCTCCGTCTACTTCAGGAACCATACCTTTTATTCCATGTATTTTTGAAAATTCACTGCCTCCGAGTTCGTTTTTAGTCTCTCCTATTAAATAAATATGACTATTTTCTCTCTTGAAGTTGGAAGTCATCGAGTAGTTATAATCATTTATTACCGACATAGAAGAGATAAGAAGTGTTGGTGGTATCGAGATTCTATTTTTGCCTTTCCCTTGCATTGTGAAAAAGTTATTGAGACTATCCTTCCCGGATATGAAAGGAGTTTTGAATATTTTAGCGTAATCATAACATGCTTTTGTTGTTTCAAAAAGGTCGGCAAAGACATCCTTGTCAGCGACATCTCCGAAGCAGAAGTTATCGAGCAGGACCGCATTTTCAATATCTCCGCCTGCGGACACTAAGTTACGCAAAGATTCTTCGATAACTGAAGCAGCCATTCTGTATGGGTCTATTTTACCAAAGGCTGGATTTATTCCAAATCCAAGAACCACTGCTTTTTTTGAACTAAGAAGAGGTCTTATTACAGCTCCGTCAGAGGGAGATTTTTCTCCGGCGAAAGGTTTTAATACACTTCCTCCCCGAACTTCATGGTCGTATTGTTGGGTTATCCATCTTCTGCTGCCTACATTTACGGATGAAAGAATTTTCGAAAGTATTTTCTCGAGGTTATCGGGAGCCTTAAAAGAAGAAGGGTTTCTATCGTATTTTTTAAATTTTATGGTTTTTTCAGGTATAGGAACTTTGTTGAAAAGGAAATCAGGGTCGAGATCTCCTACAACTTCTCCATTATATTTTAAGACTAATCTTCCACCGCCGAACTTGCCCATGACTGTGAATTCTACATTTTCCTCTTCAAAAACGCACTTGATTTCCTCTATATTTTCAGGCGGGACTGCCAGTACCATTCTTTCCTGTGATTCAGAAACCCAGATTTCCCAGTAAGAGAGTCCTTCATACTTTAAAGGTGCTTTTTCTAGATTTACAATAGCTCCTACTTTTTCTCCAAGTTCTCCTATTGCGGAGGAAAAGCCTCCGGCGCCGCAATCTGTTGCCGCGCGGTAAAGATTTTTGTTTTTTGCTGCCATCTGAACATCAAGCATTTTCTTTTCTTCGATGGGATTCCCTATTTGCACAGCTCCTCCGGAGACGTCTTGAGATTGTTCGTCGAGGCTTAAAGACGAGAAGGTGGCACCGTGTATTCCGTCTCTGCCGGTTTTTCCTCCCAGAGCGACTATTAGATCTCCTTCCTTGACTTTCTTTTTTAAATGTTTTTTCTTTATTATTCCAACGCTTCCGACAAAAATAAGAGGATTGTAATTGAAATCTTCATCGAAATATACTGCTCCGCCCACTGTTGGGATTCCCATTTTGTTTCCATAATCTCTTACTCCTGCGATTACACCGCGGACTATCCTTCTGGGATGAAGAACTCCCGGAGCTAAATTTTTTCTTTTACTTTCAGGGTCTCCGAAACAGAAAATATCGGTCGATGCAATAGGTTTTGCTCCAAGACCGCAGCCCATTGTATCTCGTATTACCCCGCCGACTCCTGTTTCGGCACCTCCATAAGGTTCAAGTGCCGAAGGATGGTTGTGTGTCTCTGCCTTATATGTAACTGCGTATTCCTTATCGAATTCTATGGCTCCGGCATTATCGGAAAAGGAGAGCAGAACGTTGCTTTTGTTTATTTCTTCAGTTGCGCCTCTAATGTATCCAAATAGACTGTTTCCTTTGCCGTTTTCCGGTTCAGAGGACTTAATAGGAGATTTAAAAGTCTTATGACAGCAGTGTTCACTCCAGGTTTGAGCGATAGTTTCCAACTCTAAATCCGTTGGTTCTCTACCTTCATCTATGAAGTATTTTTTAATTATTTTCATCTCTTCGAGGCTTAAAGCAAGCAGACCTTTTTTTGAAATGTCGATTAATTCTTCATCCGTGGCTTTCCTTATCGGAACTATATTCTTTTTAAATTTATATTGCGAAGGATGCGGGAATGTAACTTCAAGTGGGTCCACAGCCATCTGTATAAGGTCATTCATTAGAAGTCTATTCTGTATTATGCTTAGTTCTTTATCGGATATTTCTCCTTTAAATATATAACGTTTACCTGTTTTTGTTTCTGTAACTTTGTAATTTAGGCTTTTTGCAACTTCCTTTAAAGTTTCTCCTTCTTCGTCGAAGACCCCGGGTTTGTATACAATGGTTGTGGTTTTGCCTTCTCTATCGAGTAATTTGTTTATCGAATATTCCTCGAGAGCAGGGTCGACCAGTACTTCCTTTGTGAGTTTCTCGATATCTAAGATGCTTAAGGAACCTTCAATAAAGAACAGCTCGTTGATCCAGATCTGTTCTATCGAGGATATACCGAATAATAAGATATCTTCTTTAAGAGAGTTTGCTCGTGGATTTTCAAGATTTTTTTTGATTCCCTTTTCAACAAAAATCATAGCAATAAATATATTCCATTTTTGAAATGTCAACTCCGTTATATAAAAAATTAGACAGTAGAGTTGTTCCGCTATCAGCTGACAGCTATCGGCTTTCAGCTAATCCACTCCACAACCCAATTTTTACATGTAGATAATGTAGAAAATGTAGATACTACTTTTGTTTTGATTTCTATATGAACTACATGTTCTACATGTGTGATTTTTTCCCTGTTTTCTTTTTGCCTTTAGCCGTGAGCCGTTTGTTGGGAACTTTATTTTTGAAACTGCATCTAAATATACAAAAGAAATTTTATCTTGACTTGATTCGGTGGTTGGCTTATAATATTAATATATAACAGTTTTTTATTAGGAGGTGTATATGGATGGAAAAAAATACAGTTACAAAAGAATGTTCGGACTTCATATACGGCTTGGCTTTCTGATAACGCTTGTTGTTTTTATTCTTGGCTTTATGTTTTTCCCGGATTTCGGAAAGAATTCTTATCAGCGTGAAGTGAGAACGATTATAAGAATCGATAAACTGAATCCTCCTGTAGATATAATCAGGATTCCTCCTCCACAGAGGTTGAAATTTCCGGTTGAGGCTAAAAACGACAAGGAAGTGGAAGAAGAAACTATTCCGAAAACCAATTTTATTGATGATGGTAAAATAGTTGAAGTCGAATTTGAGCCACCGCCTTTTGTTGCCTATGATGTTCCTCCGGAACCTTTGAACCTTAATAAGATACAATTCCCATATCCGGAAGTGGCCAGAAGGTTAGGAATTACCGGAACTGTCTTTCTTGAGTTGTGGATAGACAAAGAAGGAAATGTACGAAATGTAATTATTACCAAGTCCGTTTATCCTGTTCTGGATGAAATTGCGGTAGAAAACGCCTGGAAGTTGAAGTTTTCTCCGGCAATACAGTGGGGTAAACCTGTTGCAGTCCGTTATTCTTTTCCTGTTCACTTTAAGCTTGATTAAAGTTGGCTAAAAAGAGAGGAATTAAAACCCGGGAGGCATTCTGACTTCCGGGTTCGCTGTTTATTAATATTTTCCCCTTGACTAATTATACATTTTTCTTAAAATTATAGTATATAAGGAGGATATGATGAGAAAAGTAGGTGTGGGTCTTTTTTTCGTAATGTTGTTAATATTTTTATCCGGGTGTCAGAAAATCGAAGAATTTCGATATAGTGGTAATAAAGGAGGCACATTAATAATAGCGGTATTGGATGAGCCGTCGAATCTAAATCCTATATATCCTTCTATTTCGGGACTTTCTCCTGTTACCTCACAGTTATTTACACCTTTGATTTCTGAGAAGCCGGATGGTAAAGTGCGACCGGCGCTTGCAGAGTCATGGGTTTATTCGGAGGATTTGAAATCCATTACTTATACTATCGCGAAGGGAGCTACCTGGCACGACGGAAAACCTGTAACGGCTGAAGATGTTGTTTTTACGGCGGAACAAATACTAAATAGTAAGAACAAATCTCCGCTTGCACAAAAAATGAATTATGTGGAAAGCGTTGAAGCGCTTAATTCAAGGCAGGTTCGTTTTACTTTAAAACAGGTATTTGCGGGCGAATTGCAGAGCACGAATATATATCCGATTCCAAAGCATATTTTAGGAAGGGAAGACAATCTTCAGAACAGTAATTTCAATGTTAATCCGGTGGCTTCGGGACCATTCAAGTTGCAAGAATGGAATAAAGGAAAGTGGATAGAAATGGTTGCCAATCCCGATTATTTCAGAGGTAGACCTCCTCTGGATAGAATGGTTTTCTATACGCCTTCCTCTATGGGTGAACTTTTAAGCGAGCTGGTACTGGGAAATGTTGATTTGGCCTATGATTTGCCTCCGGGAAATTATGATACTCTTGAATCTTATCTGAAAGTCCTTTCGCCCGGAAGGTCATATACATATATCGGCTGGAATATGGCACGTTTCCCCGACAAAAAACTCAGGCAGGCTTTCAGCATGGCTATAGATCGAAGAAAAATAATTTCTGATGTTCTGGAAAATTACGGACAGATTGTGGATGGTCCGATAACGCCGGAACACTGGGCTTATAATCCGGATTTGAAGGGATTAAGAGAGGACAAAGAAGGTTCTAAGAAATTAATTGAGGAACTTGGCTATTCTAAGAAGAAAGGGCAGAAGTTCTATCAGGGTTTGAGTGTACAGATACTTGTTGAAGAAGAAAATGACATAAGAAAAAGGGTAGCCGCAAGCATTGTTTCGGATCTTCAAGCCATTGGAGTTCAGGCTGCAGTCGTAGCCCTTTCCGGAACAGATTTGATTACGCGTTTGTTCAGTAAAAACTTTGATGCTTATATACTGGGATGGAATGTTGAAAAAGAGTTCAACCCGTTTCAAATTTGGGGGTCTGAAGGGATTTATAACTTCGTTGGTTATAAGAATTCAAGGATAGATGATCTGATGGGCGAAGCTCTTTTATCCCTCGATAGAGAAAAAGCCAAAAAAGCTCTTTACGAATTTCAGGAGATAATCAGAGACGATCTACCTTATACTTTTCTTTATGCACCGAAGAAAATCACGCTTGTTAAGAAAAGCATTCAGGGCGTGACGCAGGATGATAAAAGACCTGTTGTTTCCTTTGTTGATGAATTATGGTTTCGGAGCGTTTCCGGAACCGGCGTAGAACTTGCTTCTCTTGGTGAAAATTACAGGAAGGGTCCTGAGGAGGTAGAGACTAAACCGGTAAGAGAAGTGAGAGAAACTCCGGAACAGGTGTTGCAGGCGACTGCTCCTACTCTGGTACCCGAGAGGAGACCTGCCAGTGGCGAAGGAAGCGGGACGGGAGCGGATACTATGCCGGAAGAGGATGCCGAACCACCGAAGTTTGTTGCATATGAAGTTCCTCCGAAACCTTTGAATCTTGATAGGGTAGTGTTTCCTTATCCGGAAGTAGCCAAAAAATTGAGTCTTAGCGGTACTGTTTATCTGGAATTATGGATAAACAAAGAGGGTAATGTCACCAATGTAGTTCTTATCAGGTCGGTGCATCCTATACTCGATAAGGTTGCGGTCGAAAACGCAAGGCAGCTGAGATTTTCTCCTGCAATTCAGGGAAATAAACCGGTAGCAGTTCGTTATTCCTTCCCTGTCCGTTTCCAGGAGTGAACCGAACCGAAGGTAGGTGTTAAATTAAAGGGCGGGCCGCTGACGGCAGAAAAAACAGAAGGGAATAAAAATAATTACACATGTAGTACATGTAGTTTTTATAGGATAAAAAACTAAAAATATAAACTACAAACTCTACATTCTCTACATGTAAAAACGAGGTGTAGAGTTTGGTTTTTTTGTCGTAGTAATATTAAATTAGGTGATAATTGGATTATGGGAAAGATTATAAGATTTGGGATTTCCATGGACGAAAAACTTCTTGGCGGGTTCGATAGGCTTATAAAAGGGGAAGGATATGTGAACCGCTCTGAGGCGATCAGAGATTTAATTAGAGAAAGGCTTGTAGCGGAAGAATGGAGAGAGGAAGATGAGGTATGCGGAGGTATCCTGCTCGTTTATGACCACCATAAGCCAAGACTGACCGAAAAGATAACCGAAATCCAGCACCATTTTTACAGACTCGTTATTTCCACGCAGCACATACACATGGACCATGATAATTGTATGGAAATAATAAGTGT
>CAZGBM010000084.1:0-7074 GCA_964523975.1 uncultured bacterium
CTTTTATTATCCCCGTTGCGTTTGAAACCCAGTTTATTCCTTTACATTTAAGATTTTCAAGCCTTCTTAATTTATTTAAACCGATTTTCGCGGAAAGATTAAAAAGAGTATCTATTGTGTAAACACCCCAACGGCCTATAAGATAAGGATTATCTTCTTTTTTAGGGGTAGAAATAAAGGCTTTTTCATAACCGGCTTCCCCGGCTAATTGCCACTCATCGCTCCTTATCCTACCAAACGGATAGGATAAATACCTCACCTCCTCCCCTATTTTATCGGATATAACTTCAAAAGAAGTTCTCATATCTCTCTTTATTAAATCTACCGGACTGCGTGAATAATCGGGATGGAGATGTGAATGAGAACCTATCGCGATACCATATTTATGCATTTCCTTAATTTTATTCCAGGAAAGATGTGTAAACGATTTTCCCAAAGTAACATCCCATTCGTTTTTCTTTCCCGAAAATCCGGAAACGACAAAAACAATAGCGGGGATACCCTCCTCCTGAAGAACAGGAAAAGCAAATTCATATAAGTCGACAAACCCGTCGTCAAATGTAAGTAAAATCCCCGAATCCGAGTCGAAAAATTCATCGGGACGAAGAAATTTTATGCCCTTACTTTTTATGAATTTTATATGTTTTTTAAAAACATTCGGAAAAACAATCGAACCGTAAGGTGAGAAAGTTTTAGATATATTATGGTAGAGAAGGATCGACTTCATAATAGAAATCCATAATATCTTTTGCTACTACATCCCATGAGTACTTCACGACCGTTCTAAGTCCTCCCTTAACCAGAGTTTCACGCATATTCTTATTCTTCAAAAGAGTTATAATTTTATCAGCTATCTCCTTTGAATTTCCCGGAGAAATAAGCAATCCATTATTTCCGTCTTCTATAACACACCTATAACCAGGTATACTTGAAGCAATTACTGGAGTCTCTGTAGCCATAGCCTCTAATAACACAATTCCAAAACTCTCTCCGCTAATAGCCGGGGATACAAAAACCGAGGCTCTGCTGAAAATTTTGGGTAAATCCGAAGGCGCCACAAAACCTAAAAATCTAATGAAATCCTTAACTTCAGAAGGGATATCCAATCTCATTCCTTTATAACCTCCTCCGACTACAGTAAGTTGTGCTTGAGGGATCTCACGCTTTATAAGAGGCAGCGCATTAACCAAAAACTGTAATCCTTTTCTCGGTTCTATCCTTCCAACAAATAAAATTTCAAAAGGATTTTTCTCTTCTCCGCAAGCTCTGAATCTGTTGATGTCGACACCATTAGGAATTATGCGGTAATCGTCCGGAAAGTATTTCCGAATAGAATCTCGAGCGGTAGCCGAAACGGCAATTTTGCCATCGATTTTTTCGAAATAATGTTTCAAATAATTCTTGAAAATTTTATATAAATTAGAAGAGTCAAAAGTAGGATGAAAAGTAAAAATGTTTGTTTTTCTCAAAACTTTTAGTGAAAGAAGAGGCAAAGTGGGAGCAATGATACCATGAATGTGAATAACATCATAATTATTCACAATATCAGAAAGAGAAGATAGATTTACCCAACCCGTAACTCTCGCGTTTGACTGGTTCATCGGAATCACCATCGATTTACCCAGACGAACAACTCTCCTCTCATCAGGCTTCAAACTTCCTTCTATATTGGCAGTAAGTATGGAAACCTCGTGCCCCATATTCTCAAACTCGTTGGCCAGATGGTATATATGTTCAGTAACTCCGCCGATATGAGGATAATAAAAATCCGAAACAAAAAGAATTTTCATATTTTACTACTTATATTTTGGAAATATTTTACCCGCAAAATCTCTATCTTAATTATCTCAACCAGCATTACTTTCCTTCCATATTTTTTGGAAAACAAACCATTGCAAAGGGTACATCTTAATACCTTCTTCTAACAGATGTATAACCTCCATTAACATTTCATCAACAGAATCAAAATCTTCAGGATAAAGAGGTTTAAAAATAGTACCCAAATATCGGGGAGAAGAAGGATCAAGCGCCAGAACTCCCACCAAGATAGGCGCACCTGTCTTTTTCGAAAGAAAAGCCGTACCTTTTGGAATAGATGCTTTACGGCCAAAAAATTCACTTGTCATTCCTGAATCCATGATGTCTCTGTCCCCAATCAATACGACTATCTTGTTATTTTTCAACACTCTCATCAGCTTGAATGGTAATGTTCTGCTCTCAAGAGGCAAAAATTTGCTTCCAAAATGACCTCTATAATGCTTATAAAATCTAAAAAAATCGAGCCCAGGCCCTTTGGTTTCCGCAACGGAATAGAGAGGAAAACCCAAACTCGCAAGATAAATACCTGCCAATTCCATACCTCCTATATGGCAAGAGACAATAATTAAACCCTTTCCCTTATCTAATTCTTTCTCAATCAAATGTTCTCCCTCAAGCTTAATCATTGAATTCATATATGACTTACTCATATTGGGGACATTAAGAATATCACTGTAAACTCTCATAAAATTGACAAAAACATTCTTTACGTCTTTTTTTCCGGCTTTACCCAGAACAGCAGTTAAATTTTCTCTTATGATTTTTCTCCTTCCTTTGGCGAGATAAAACCATAAATTCCCGGATATAATTGCCAAAAACTCCCGGAAAAAGTCGGGAGCAAATCGCAAAAACTGTGTCATAAAGAGCATAAAGATTTTTTTCATCATTAGTAATCCGTAGAACCGAAACCTCCCTCCTCCCTTTTTGTCGGGGCAAGCTCCTTTACCTCTTTTAAAATTACCCTCTCGGCTTTAGAAATAATTAACTGCGCTATTCTATTTCCTTTTTTAATCTCAAAATTTTCCTTGCCTAAATTGAAAAGAATAACTTTAATCTCACCCCTATAATCGGAATCTATAGTACCCGGGGAATTTAAAACACCGATTCCAAACTTCGAGGCAAGTCCGCTTCTCGCTCTAACTTCACCCTCATAACCGGGAGGAATCTCAACAGCAATACCTGTACTAATAGTTTTGAAATCACCGGGGGCTAAAACACAATCTTCCGAAGCATAAAGGTCAAGTCCGGAACTGCCTACGGTCTGATAACAAGGTAAAGGTAAAGTTTCATCCAGTCTTTTTACGTTTATTGTTAAAGACATTTATTCCTTCTCGTAAAATATCCAGCGCATCACGAAGATGTTCTTCTTTAAGGACAAAAGCTATTCTCGCCTCATTTACACCTTCAGTTGGCATAGCATAACAACCGTCGGCGGGCGTAATCATTGTGGTTTTTCCGTCTTTTCTGAAATCGGTCAACATCCACTTGATGAACTCTCCGCTGCTTTCCACAGGAAGTTTCACAATGGTATAAAAAGCTCCTTCGATCTTCTTCGAAACAATGTCTTTTGTTTTTTCGAGTTCCCGAAAAGCGACATTTCTCCTGTGCTGGTATTCTTTAACCATATCAGACATAAAACTTTTTCTGTTTATAAAGCCCGCCAAAGCCGCATGTTGTTCGATAGTAGGAGCACAAAGTCTTGCCATACCGAACTTTAGAAGAACTTCGTATAAATCTTTGTTCCTTGTAACCACATATCCGATTCTAGCTCCACAGGCAGAAAACTTCTTCGATATAGAATCGGCCACTACAATTTTTCCAGAAGGGTACTCAAACTCTAAAAAGGTATGAGGTATCCTTCCGTCGAAAACGATCTCCCTGTAAGTTTCATCCGAAAGTAGCCACAAATCCTTCTTTAGTGCAATATCGACTATTGTTTTCATTTCCCCCTGAGTTAAAACCGTACCGGTAGGATTATTTGGCGAACAAATAAGAATTGCTCTGGTTTTTTCCGTTACTAAAGATTCTATAACTTCCCTCGGAGGGAGATGAAAGCCGTTATCCATCGAAGTTACAATTGGTTTTAGCTTACATCCGGAAATCGAAACAAAAGGATTATAATTACTATAAAAAGGTTCCGGAGTCAATATTTCATCCCCGGGATCAAGAGTTGCCAGCATCAAAAACAACACGGCTTCGCTGCCACCCGTAGTTATAAAAACTTCATCGGGATGTATCCGAAGAGAAAAATCCTCATTCAGATAGTCGGCAATCGCCCCTCTTAACTCGGAAATTCCCTGGGATGGATTATAAGCAAGAATATCTTCATTAAAATTACGTATGGCATCTAAAACCACCCGGGGTGTCTTTATATCCGGCTGCCCTATATTCAAATGATAAACGTGTACACCCTCACTCCTCGCCTTATCTGCATAGTGCATAAGTTTTCTTATTGAGGACTTTGGGGTTTTTTTACCTCTTTCCGAAATCATTGTTCAGCTCCTTTTGCCGCCACCAGCCCAAGATACCTGTCAAGAGCATCCTGCAATATATCAAGACCTTCTTCAAGAATCTCGGGATTAAGATAACGATAATCAATTAAAATTTCTCCTTCATCTTCATACTCGGCAGAGTGGAAAAAAACCGAGGGTGCCACAAATACAGTTTTTCTATCCCTATTATATTCGCACAACAGCCATTCTACAAACGTATCTGCGTTTGGCACCGGAAGCTTCAAGAAAATCGACGAAACATTATTCGAATATGCAACCGAAACATCCGCTCTACTATTAAGAAAATTCCGGATAACGGTTCTGTTCTGTTCTATCTCCTCAAATCGAGTACGTATTATGCCGGCAGAATTCTCGATGAAATAGTCGACCAGAGAAAGCTCATATGGAGTTATCGGGAATAAATCCCTGGCTATCAATTCGATCTTAGCAGATAACGTCGCATGAAAAACAATCATCGTTAAATCTCCCAGAGAAAAATCTCTTAAAAAATTATTTATTCTTATAACCCTTTCATTATTGAGAGAAATATCTCTCAAAAAGACTGAATTTTTGGCGTCTTTGACCAAATGACCGAGAGTTTCATCGACAACTAAAAACAACTGATAATTCCTCGAGATAAAAAGCATTCTTTCAAGACTTTCCCGCGGGTATATGATACTTCCCGAAAAAGCGGGCTCGGAGAAATAAAACAATTTGGTTCTGGGTGTGAGGGTATCTTCCACATCTCTCCGTAAAGGAAGGTCAAAATCCTCTGCGGGATTGGTTTCTATAATTTTAGTTCCCAGCGAAAGAATGTCGGCATACTGTTTTATAAAATAAGGAACGGGGGCAGGAGTTAATATCTCATCTCCAACATCACTCGTTGTGAATAGAATCAAATAATACGCAGAAAAACTATTGGGAAGGATTAATAACTTGTAATCATCCGATATTCCAAAGTAGGATTTAAGCTTTTTTACGACTTCTTCTTCCGTAATAGGACGTACATTATTTAAATGATGTACATTAATTGGGTCGACGGCAAAAAGATTTATAACCTGAACATTACGGTTTATAAAATAAGAAAACCTCTCCCGATAAGAATTAAAGAGAAATGAATCGTATAAGGAAAATCTTCTCGAATTATAAACATCACCAGGAAACATTATTGTCTTCTCCCAAAACTGTCAGAACAAAGTTTTCCGGCTTCAGGTAAAGTTCTACTGTGGTCCTGATCTCATCCATAGATACTTTTTCGATTTTCTTCAAAAGATCGGACACGAAAGAACGTTCCCCTTTATAGATTTCTTCTTTTACGTTTCTTTCCATTCTGTTACCACAACTTTCCAGTGAAATTACAACATTACCTCTGAGTCTCTCTTTCGAAGATTCAACTTCCTCTTCCGTAAAATCAAGAGAACTCAATAAATCTCGCGTTGCATTCAAAGCGTCCCGTAGTTTGTTTTCGTCGGTGGAAAAATAGATTCCAAAAATCCCGGTATCGCTGAAAAATTCGCTGAAAGTCGAAACTTCATACACATAACTAAGGTCCTGTCGCAATCTCTGGAATAAAAGAGAACTCATTCCCGAACCGAGAATAGTGCCGGACACGAGAAGAGGAAATCTTAAATCATGATTATATGAAAAAGAAGGGAAAGAAAGCGCAACATATTTATGGTTCAATTCCGATTTGGGAATTATATGTATCTTTCTGCTCCTTATGGAAGAAGACTCCCTTTTAAAATTATCGCTTTCTTTTCCTTTAATTTTCTTGCTAACCAGGTCACATAAATTCTCGTGATTAACTTTTCCGGCAGCAGACACAAAAATTCTCTTTGACGTCCAACTCTTATTCCAGAATTCTACTATGTCTTTACGATTTATACTCCCGATAGATTCAACATCCCCCAATATCAATCTCGACAGAGGGTTTTCTTCTCCAAAAGTACTTTTAAAAGTGTAATCGAAAAGTAGATCCTCGGGAGAATCATTATGCATCTTAATTTCTTGTAAAATAATAGCTCTTTCCCCTTCCAATCCATCTTCCGAAAACCGAGGGTTCTCTACCAGATCAGCAAGAATATCAAATGCCAAATCGAACTCTTCCGGCAGTACTTGAACATAAAGAGAAGTCCATTCCCTGGAAGTTGAAGCGTTCAAATACCCTCCCTTTGACTCTATAGCAAGAGAAATTTCTCTTTCACTGCGAGTTTTTGTACCCTTAAAAACCGAGTGTTCGGTAAAATGAGATATACCTGCCTTTTTCTCGTCCTCATCCCTTGACCCAACCGTTATGAAAATACCAATAACAGCCGAATAGGCTGATGATATGTACTCAGAACATACCGTAACCCCGGAAGGCAAAACACTTTTCTTATAATTATCTTTGCCCATAGTTTAATTGTTCAATTATAATAATTCAATAACATATGTCAATGGGGATATACAGGCAAAACAATATCTATAATACCATCAATCAAATTTTTTTTGCAGAAAAATTAGCAACGAAAGGACACAAATTGGCACAGATTTCGCAACCGTGTCTATATTTTATTTTTTAAAAACAACAAAATATTTTTTAAATCTATTTTTATCAGTGCTTATCTATGTTAATTCCGTAATTAAATCAACCCGAATTTTTTGTACACTTCTATAGTTTTAAGGGCAGTTTCAGCCCAGTTAAATTTTTTTGCTTGCTCCAGACCATTGTTTATCAATTTCCGCTGTAAGTTTTTGTCTATCAATACTCTTTCCATCTCTTTTG
>CAZGBM010000085.1:0-6909 GCA_964523975.1 uncultured bacterium
TGTGTAATAAAAATAGGACCTCCCGATTCCATAATTATAGCAAGAGAAACCAGAACCCAAAGAGGACCGGATATAATCAAAAGTGCTCCGGATAACAGTATATCTAACGTGCGTTTTAGTACTTTGCCCGAATTACCTCCCACCATATAATCCCCTTTATAATTTATTCTCTTCTGATTACGATCCGGCAGTCTCGAGTTGCGCAATACTGCAAAAAGCCCCAGTGCTAAAAAAACGTGATGTATCAAAACTTATGCCTATATAATCCTCGCTTAGGCTCAGGTATTTCTACGACCACCTAAATTTGCAAAGAGCCATTTTTATATATGTTTATATATAAGTTAAGTCGTTTAATTGTAAACCATTGATTTTTGGTTGATTTTGCAAATTGACAAATCTTATAAACTAATGGAAATTTTTTTAACAAAGCATATTTTCAAAATTATAGTCAAATCAAATGAAGCTTATGTCGTCCTGCTCACTTTAATTTTTTTCATCGTTTTTCCTTAAGGGAAAACATTAATTTGATATTATTTTGAAGATTTAAGATTGCCATTTGTATATGTATGTGTTAATTTCTCACCCCATTCAGTCTTCATAAATTTCTTTATTTTCTTTTTTCCCACCAAAGGATACCATAGGTAATCATGATAGAAAGCGCTGCCAAAAACGGGAAGTTTAAACAATGGGGTATGAAAAAGAACCGGCTCCATAAAACTTAAGACACCTTTACGAAACAGCTTATCACCCCAGATTACAATACTCTCACCAACTTCAAAACCCCAGTCCTCATCAGATATCTCTTCCCCGATTATTTCAATATTATCAAGATTCCCATTCCCAAGTTCCAATTCATCTGCCATTTTAATTTTCTTTATCTTCAAAGGGTCGAATCCCATCAACTTAGCACTAACCGAGTCGATCGCCACCTGGTCCTCGGAAGCCAGGATAATATTTTTAATAACAGGTTCTAAAGTCCGGGGACCTTTACCATTTCCACATACTGTTCCATCCATTACGGCAAATATACCTGTATGGATTTCTTTCTGTATCTTTAAGAGGTCCACCAGAATTTCGTGGATATATTTATGGGCATGATGTCTCCGTTCTGTTATCAATCCGCCAAACGCATTCTTCATAGCACCTGTTATCGTCGTATGTCCATGCGTCTTTATGGTGGGAAGATGAACAATATTGGTCCCTATAAAGCATTTTGGAATACGATGTCCATCCGTGAAGATCTTTTTTATGGCAGGTGTGTCTGATTTGGGTTCATATTTTATCCATTCCTCTTCCATAAGAGGTATAAATTCCACGTCGTATTTATCCAGTACCCCCTGCCACTTATTTTGTTTTATCCCTTTATAAGGATTAGTTACTACCGTTTTATTTTCCATGGCAACTATATCATCATATCCATCCTCTCTGAGTGTCTTAAGGACTCCTTCAAGCTGCCAGGGTTCGGTGCTGCAGGCAGGATAATACAGAGTCCAGGAAAGATTCAATTTAATTATTGTTTTCTTATCTTTGGGCAAATGTTTTTCATAATCTGCCATTCTCATTAATTTTCCGTAATCTCTTATAACATCATCAGGGTTGGTTTTCAATACTGCTACTTTTGATTTATTCATGATTTTTTTCCTTTTTTAACTTGAAAAATCGTCGAATATAATTTTTATACGTTAGCATAAAGCAATATCCCTCCAACGGTAATAACCCAAAGTACTATACATATAACCAGGGGCCTATCTTCTACCAGAGTGTCACTTAGCTGACCGCCATGTCCCTTTACCTCTGTAAGATATATGTACCGAAAAACCCCATAGATGACGAAAGGAATAGTCCATAGCATTTGTTTAGAATGTACAGAGTTGAAGGAATACAATGCATAGCTTACAATAATTGCAGCAGTCATTATGGTTATCAATTGATCTATATAACTTTCAGTATAAGAACCCAGGATAGCTCTTATATTTGAAGCTCCTGTTTTCATAGTGCTAAGTTCCGCCTTTCTTTTATTGAGGGCAAGAAATATTGCTAAAAATAAGGTGGCTATCACAAACCACGGTGAGATTCCAACCTGAATTGCTACTGCCCCGGCTAAAGCCCTCATTATTATACCAAAAGCTATAACCAGAATATCTATGATGAAAACACGTTTTAACCAAAATGAATACAGAATATTTAAAGTGAAATATAAAGATAAAATTAAACCGAGAATAGTATTTACCATAAATCCGGCAATCAAGGAACCTGTTGTAAAAATAAAAGCAGCTATTAGTGCACTTCTTATACCCAATTCACCAGAAGCAATGGGTCTTTTTGATTTTTTGGGGTGCTTTTTATCTTCTTCTTTATCGGCAATATCGTTTATTATATAAACAGTTCCGGAAAGCAAACAAAAAAGTACAAAAGTTATACTAATAATAAGGTCTTTCCTGATATCAAAAAACGTGACCGAAAAAAATAAAGCGGCAAATACAAGTATATTTTTTACCCAGTGCTTAGGGCGCATAGTAATAAAAATTTTTTTTATTAATTTCATTTCTCTATTTCCATAGTTTCAATTTGAGGTTGCAGCAAAATGTTGTACCATCTTTACGAATTTTATTGTGGAATGCGGGAGTTTTTTCAACTCGAACTTCTCTATCTTTAACTTTTCAATAAACATTTGTTCCTCTTTTTTTAAGATAGGTAGGAGGTAATTTTTGTCAATGGTCGAGTTTGAAATTGTTGGGTAAATTCCACGTTTTAACTTATACAGCTTTCCTGGTCAAGCTATATAACTCACAGTGTGGTTACCCGGCAGTTCTATACTTTCAAACTCTTTTTTAATACTTTTATAGACTTAGTAATGGTGTGAGCCAGTAAACATCTGAAGAAAGATGTCATGGATGTTTCAATATTACCAATTTCGAAAGCAAAATGAGCATCGCTTCCTTTTATAATCGGGATATTATGTTCGGCTGCAAAGGTTCGAGCTCTTTGGTTAAAAGAATTAAAGAGACATCTACCGTTAAAACCCTCAATATAATCAATATATTCAATTATTTCCTCTATATTATCACCTAAAGCACCCTTTCTAAGAGAGTCAAAAGGATGTGGCACAACTATTTTACCCCCCTGACCTTTTATTTCCTTTACTACTTCGATTAACTTCCTGTTTTTTATTTCTTCCTTTAAGAACAAACCTGTTACTTCTCCTTTATCAGTGTATATCTCAGCTCCAATTATTACATTAATCGAAGTGTCGTTTACTTTTTGAGTTTCCACTCCTCCCTTAATTGTTCCATGATCTGTAATTGCAATAGTCCTTAATTTTCTTGCCCTTGCAATAGAAAGTATAGTTTTTGGTTCTAATTTAGAATCATCTGAATATTTCGAATGTATATGATAATCGCCTTCAGGCAATTCAACATATCTATCGTTCATGCTTTATGCCTTTGAACGAGTGTTTTCCAAAAGTTAAAATTACGATAAGTGGTAAAAATAACCATTCGAAATTAAAAAAAATTGGACCTATTTTTGAAACATCACCGAATAAAAGTAATCCGGCAAAGACAAATATAATAAAAATAAATACGGGTATAAAATTTTTTATTGATAAAAATGAAAGAATATTTTTCTCTTTTTCCATTGGACTTAATTTACCTGGGTGAGATTATATTATTTATTTGTGTCTTATGCATAAATATTAATATCTTATATCTTAATTCCATATTCTGCGTTTCCTATTAATTTTCCCTGACCGGGCATAACAAAACATAGATTATAGCCTTTTTCAAATATTGACCTTCTTGAATCAAAACGGATTTGTATCTCCCTTGAAAAACATAGCCCTTTTTACCTTCTTTTTGCCTGTAATTAATTGCATATTGACCGTTTAGCTCTCTCATAAAACCGGATAACCGGCCCGAGCTGTTTTGAAGCACCATGCAATAATAATTATCCGTTATATAATACGCCAACAACCTTATCTTCAATTTTTCGCTCTTCTCCTTCAAAAGTTTCAAAAAATAGCTTTTTAAACCGCCACCGGAAAAAATGCCTTCCTCTTCGATTCCGCTGTTCCCGATATAATGGTAAGCATTTCTATAGGTTACTCTTGCCCTCCTCATAATATATCCCCTCTGACGATTTTTTAATTAATCCTTCAATTTTTGTCATAAAGTCAACCTCCGTCCCAATAGTTTTCCCTTAAAAAACTCCAACGAAAATCGTTGGAATCCTCAAAACTTATCTTTAAAAAGAACTTATAGCTTTTACCGTAACTTCTAAGTTAGTCTATATATAATTACATTGATTTTCGCCAATAAGTCAACCCCCCTATACAAAATTTTTTCTTACATTGGAATTTTTCCGCCAAACAAGGCCCGGCCTCTTGAGTAAAACGAGAAAACTTGAAAACATTCAGGCATGGCAGTTAAACCGAAGGTTAGTTATTTGTTAATTGGGAAATTAGTCAATTGGTAAAAAACCTAATAAATATCTAATCTTGAAAATTTTCCGCATTCAAACGTTCAAACTAACTCTTATCGCTTTGTTCACTTCTTCCATAATTTCCCGGGGGCATTCACCAATTTTGTTTTTTATCCGGTCCTTAGAAACAGTGAAAACAACTCCCGCATCTACTATCGAAGCTTTATCCAAACCGGACTTAGAACCTTTGGGAATTAAAACTTGAACCGGATACGGTTCGGAAGAAGGCAACGAGGAAGTTATCATCAGGACTATTGTATTTTCACTATAACGATTACCGACATCATTCTGTATTATCAACACTGGGCGCAATTTTGATTTCTCCGGTTTGTCGGCAAATGGGAACTTTAAAATTACTATATCCCCACGTTCAATATCCACCTTCTTCCTCCTTCCATATTTCCTTAATCATCGATTCGGCATCTTTAACAATCTTTCCGTGTTCGGTTGAAGCATTAAGATAGTATTGTCTTAATCTCTCTTCGACCTCATCACGACGCCAGACTTCAATAGCTCTTTCAACTATATGACTCACAGATTCCTTAAGTTCTTTAGCCCTTTTCTTTACCTCTTTATATAGCTCATCGTTCAATGTTATACTTAATCTTTCTTTCATTTCATACTCCTTTTCATATTTTTTATCATACTTATTATAATACATATTGTAATATTTGTCAAGTATTTCGCTTATAGGGAACTTGCGTAATTTGATGAAACAGCTTATAGAATGATATCTTTTTTCTTTGTTTTTTCCCTTGAGCCTCAAGTCAATAGTTCTAACAAATTCAGTGTCCGACATTCCGTACGCATGCAAACCACTTGCCTTCGCCTAAAACCATCTTACCTTCCAAAAAACAAAAAAAGGAGAAAATATGCGCAAGATAGAGAAATTCGAAGACATAGAAGCCTGGCAAGGAACCCAAAGGGTTGGTTATCAGTTAATTGGGAAATTAGTTTATTGGTGAAGAAGGAGAAAAAAAGGGACGACAATATATTTAACCTTGAAAATTCCTAAAACCAAGTTAAATTAGAATATAACGGAAGGAATATGGATACAAAAAAGAAAATAGAAATCAATCCTAAGGTAATGATGGGAAAACCTGTAATTAAGGGGACTCGGATAACCGTAGAATTAATTTTGAAAAAGTTAAGTGAAGGTATTCCTAAAAACGATTTGTTAGATGCCTATCCTAACATTACGGAAGACGATATCCGGGCAGCTCTTGCGTATGCGGCAGAATCTCTTTCTTTCGAAGAAACCGTAAAGCTTTAGATTAATGCGTTTTCATCCTTTGCGCCCTTTGTATCCTCTCGAATGTGGCATTTATCTGTAATAATGCCAAAATCTAATCGTTGACTTTTTGCAACTAAATATTTATAATTTATTGTAACAAAAAGTAATATGAATTTTAACAAGGGAGGATAATTGGCAAAAAATGATCCTTACGAGGGTAGGATAGTTATTGATCCAAACATACACTTTGGAAAACCTTGTATCAAAGGCACACGCATCACTGTAGAAGATGTACTCGAAATCATACAGGAGGGTATCTCCTTTACAGAAATAACAAAAAAATATTACCCGGATTTGACTTTAGAGGATGTTAAAGCCTGTGCCAAATATGCGGCCGACATTGTTCGTTCTGAAGAAATTCATGTTCGAACAAAATGAGGCTCTTAATTGATCAAGATATTTACCATTTTACAATCGAATGGTTCAAAAAAGAAGGGCATGACGTAATAACGGCAAGTGAGTTAGGAATGTCAAGAGCTTCAGATGAAAAACTTCTCGATAAAGCTAAGGAACTCAATAGAATATTCGTTACAAGAGACAAAGACTTCGGAGCTTTAGTATTCCTCAAGAACAAAGTATCGTGTGGAGTTATTCTTTTAAGGTCGACTCCTGAAGATATTGAAGAGACTCAAGCAGAGCTAAAATCACTTTTTGAAGAATATGAAGAAAAGGAACTTTATAATCTTTTCTGTGTTGTTGAACCCAATCAATACAGAATAAGACATTTGCCCCATATCAAAACCAACTAACCTAAACAATCCCACAAATCCAATAAACCTAATCAACTGTATTTCAGGTTGGCATATCGATGTAAAATCTCTTATTTTTCCTTAAAACAATCATACCTTACCAAGAGACAAAAAGGGAGAAACGATGAGTAAAATAGAAAAATTCGAAGATATAAAAAAATAGGATTGTTAGAGTGTTAGAAGGTTAGAACGTTATTGGAAAATTATGATATTTAAGAAGAAAATTAAGAGAAAAACCGAAGGATTAAAATATCAAAACCCAGGTTTTAAAAACATCTAAGCTAATTAGAAAAAATCGGGCTCTCAATGGGTTCCACGAAAACCGAGAACTTAACGAACTCCACATTTTAGGGTATTGACAAATTACCCAAAATGGGTACATTACAA
>CAZGBM010000086.1:0-6792 GCA_964523975.1 uncultured bacterium
TTTTTTATTCACCTCATTCGTGGTAAAATTACGGGTTTGCTGGGATTCAATTCCCATGAATATGCTTTTTAGGGCAGATGAAAGAGCTTCCGCATCCTCAGCAATATAGGCGTAGCCTGTAAGAGAGTGATCCCGCGGATCTACATCCCCACAACAGTCACCTGGTAAAGAGGGGTTAACAGCCATCGGATTTCCTGACATCATAGCCGAATCTGCCCAGGTTCCGCCCCATCTCGCTGTCCAGTTAAGAAGATGTGCACAATTTTGATCAATGGAAGTACCAAAGCCAACAGCAAAGACGCGTATCGAATCAGCCTTGCCATTTCCATCGTTATCTCCATGAAATGCCAGATATGCCGCTCGAACAAGATCCTTGGATCCCTCTTCCTTGTCGTAGTCAGTTACATTCGCACCAGAAACATCAGTGCTTTTATGACAATGATTTCGAGGTTCATTAGGAACACCATCAGTAACAAGGACGACACTATATTTCATACACCACAAGCCTAAGGTATCATGGACGCTACGGTATTGATTTATATAGTGAACAGCGCTGTCAACCAACATACCGTCAGGGGTAGAGCTGCTAACCTCAGTACTATTCATATCGTTCCATATAGTTGCAGGAGTCGAACCTATCGTGTCAGCCCAGAATTCTTGCGGACCTTCGAGGTCGTTCACCCAGATTCTATTTTCCTGATCAAACCTGACAGGATCAAAAGGGTAATCCATGCCCAAATCGCATTTTATACCATGCTCACTTCCGCTATACGGATACGTCTTGTTTCTCCCAACCCTTACTCTTGCATCATAAAAAAAACCCTGACCTAATTTAATAGGAAATTCATCATTTTCGTCGACAAGTCCATCTTTGTTCACATCAAGCAGAGAATGAATAACAATAAGAGCTGATTCTATACGATTTGATGGTAACCCCAGCCCGGGAGTATGCTTAAGGATTAATGCCACATCTCGCATTGTGAGTCCCCCACCGGTAGTAACATTAACATAACATTGAACATCCTCAATAACTCTACCAGTCAAATCCGTTACCGGAATCGTAATCTCTTGAACATATGTATCCCATGACATACCTTCACTCCAGGAGTGACTTCCTCCGCCATACTCATGCCATCCTGCATCATCACGAATTCTCAATGTCCAACTCAAACTAAGACTATTGGAATTAAAACAAAACCATTCTACCCTAAAAGTCCACTCTCCGTTTGCCGTATCTCCATTAAAATCATTCATATTTTGATAGGAAGTTAACGTGCTGTCATACCATCCACTCAAACTCTTAGTCGTTGATCCTCCCGGTCTATCTTTAAGTGTAACACTCATTCCTGGTACAGCTACCGGCAACATCATAGACCCTGACCTGTCAAGGAGAAGTATAGCTGCGGCAGGGACTCTTTCGGTTTTAAACAAATCTTCATCCTGAATGTGAGCGGTCAAAAAAAGAGGTATAACTATAAGAACTAAAAATATTTTTTTCATCTCTAACCTCCCTTCGAGCCGTCCACATATTCTTTAATCTTCTCTGCAATGGGACAGAGCTCCATCACTACAGGTATGAGTTTTTTCGTTCCTCTTTCTTCTACTTCCATAAATGAATAATAAGTCTTTGCCGGAAACTCTATGTTCGCCATTTTCTCAAACCCGGTATTCATTGCTCCGGTCCCCTCTTTATAGTTCTCATCGGGCAAAAATCTCTCTAATTCTTCAAACGAAAGAGAAGAAATTCCGAGTTTCTTAGCAGACTCCTTTTCTAATTTCTCCCATTCCTTCTTTAATTTTCCTCTTTCATAGAGAGCTACATATCTATCGAATTTTTTCATTTTTATACCACTATTCACGATTTTTAAATTATCGGGAACCCTTCTTATCTGCGTTCCTTTAGACAAAAGTATCATGCAGCCGCCCCCAAAGACGTCGGAAGTTAAGCGGATATACCATTTTTCGAGATTCTGCTTTCCATAATTTCCAACTACTGATGAAGTCTGAATCTCCTCGTATATTTCTTCTATTCCCCGCTTCTCAATCGCTTGCCAATCAAAACCTCCTCCCATTGCTATAGAAAACAGTATCAGTAACATAATCTCATCCTCCTTTTTTAATACATTGTATGCCCTCTTCTACCACCACCACCGGAAAGCCCGCCCAACGGAGACCATGTGCCCGCTGCAACATCGACAACTTTCTGCGGGGACTCGACCTCACCTGCTTTTCCCATCAGTCCTCCCGAAGTGAACTCATAGACATAATAAGACCCCTTTCCTCCACCAGGAGAAAACGGATATGGCTCATTAGTCGGTACGGGCGCTATAACAAAGGACCTGGAGTTATCCGCATTCATATAAACTCTGTGGACAGTTACAGTATCACCTACGCTCTCTATCTCGAGAGGCATAGTTTCATCAGCTGTTATCGCAGCCTCTAGAATACCTACCTCCGCGGGAACCGTCGGAATCATCGAAATATAATAATCGCTTCCGGTTTCGGCGAGCTGAAGAGCGCCCTTTCTTTTTACCAAGTTAAGAGTCGAAGCTATATCCCCTCTGGTCATGAGAGCGGTGGCTGTAGTCAAAACCGTCAGAATAGTCATAATCCATAATACAATTATCATAGAAATTCCTTTATTAGTATTCTGTTTTTTCATTGAAACCTCCTCTTTCAAGGTCTTTTATTCCTGAGGGTCGCCAGACCGTTATAATCTACAGTATCCGTGTATTGAGAAAGGGAGCTTGCTAATCTTAAACGATATTCAACATGTTCTATGGGCTGCTGCCCTGCGGGCAATATCCAGTTGCCAACCCCATCAACCTCGGTAACATCAGTCACAGTATCACCTGTAGTATCAATATAAGCAAACACTAACGAAACAACATTATCAAGAGCGAAATCGTTGTCTATATATAAAGTATCTCCGCTAACCCTTATAGAATGTACATCTTGAGGATTATCGACCACACCGAACTGCGATCCGTCAATATCATGTGAATACTGAATGCTATTCGCCGTCCCACTTATTATGCCGAACGCCTGACCTGCACCACTGGGACTACCGATTCTATCGCAAAAACCAATGTTTCTGAGCTCCTTCGAAATATAAGTGGACGCTTTTCTTTGTGCCATGTTAAGTTCCGACCACTGCCTCTCTCGGCGAAGGAACTTTTCCTGATCAAAGAAAAACCTATACACAACAGTCAAAATAACTCCCAGTACAAGTAACGCGACGATCATTTCCACAAGTGTAAACCCTTTCTTATTCATAATTCCTCCTAATCGTGACGGGATATATAGATTATACTCTCATCCTGAGTGCCTAATATCGCGTCTTCAGCAATCACCCTGACTTTCAACTGAACACCTGCATCTGCCACATTGGCAGACTTGTCAGGTATAAACGATTCAATTACCAGCCTTACCGATATTCCGGTAGCATCGGGGGGACTATAAGTAAGCACATCCCCAACATTACGATTAATCCATATATCATCAAATCTTGACCCCGGTATTGACGCCGATTTAAGCCAGCCCCTATACTCTTCTATGGTTTTCTCCTGTAAGATAACCCTCTTCGCGCTTCTTTCGGAACGTACGGCAGCTCTGGTATTACTGGTATTAAATACAACTACGCCAACTATAATTATCCCAAAAATAACGATGCTTACAATTAATTCAATAAGAGATACACCTTTTTTTTCTTTCATTTTATTTCGCCTCCATTACTCCAAGCGGTGAAATATAAAACGTCAATGAACGCTTGGTATCGCTATCATAAATGCTGAAACTTCTTATATCATCGTTATCTCTGACAAAACCATCAGGCTGTACCGTAAACGTTATGGTGGCACCAGTCAGTTGCAATCCCGAACGCAACTCTAATAAATCTTTCACATCAGCAGGCAAACCCTCCTTCATACAGTTCAGACGATTATTGCCCACATCAACTTCCAATATATAATTCACACCTCCAGTAGTCGCATACCTGTTTACCCTCTGGTAAAACGCAAAAACTTCGTTCCTTGCTTCTTCCAAACGGCCTTTTTGAAATAAACCACGAAAAGAGGGTACCGCAAATAGCGAAAGGATACCCATTATCACAACCACAACAATCAACTCAATAATCGTAAAACCTTTATTCTTCATTTTCCCTCCTTTGTTTTATTATACAAATTCCGTTCCTTAATTCAAGTCTTTCTTTTTCAATAACTTAAATTTCAAAACCGGGTAATTCTTTTCGGATGTATGTAATCCGTTTCATACCCTCGATCGCCACAAAGACACCAAGGCACAAAGTCCACCTGAGCGACATCAGACTTCCTTTTTTTATTTTTTTAATTTAAACCCTACCCAACCTCAAAATTTTAGACAAGATTAACAAGATTTACATGATTTTTGTGTTCTAAACCCAACCCTAAAAAACCCCAATAGTTAGACAGGTCTAGTAGGACACTAATTATAATTTATCATCATAACTATATCTAAATTAGTCTTTTTATAATTCTCGGACTTTTCTTTTTATTTCGACACCCTTTTCGCCAAAATTGATAATCAGACCTGTATCCTTCCGGGTTGCAGTTAGATAGTTGACCAATTGAACTTCATGTGCTTTAATAATCTGCTTTACAGCCTTTATTTCCAATATAATCGAATCTTCGACTATTATATCAGCTGAAAATTCTCCGACAATTGCATCTTCATAATAAACTACAATAGGATGCTGTGCTTCAACTTTAAGTCCCGTTTTTTCCAACTCAAGCATCAAGGATTTTTCGTAGACCGATTCCAAAAATCCAAACCCCATTTTGTTATAAACTCGGTAAGCGCAGCCAATTATTTTTTCAGTAAGCTTCTCGTTTTTCATTTATCCTGCCTTTTTTCGGTTCTTATTCCATTTATCTTATCTAATCATTATCATGTTGGGGTGGGGTTTTAAATAAATAAAAATCCTGTTTATCCTGTAAATCCTGTCTAAATATTCCGGGGTAAGGTGGGGTTTTAAATAAATAAAAATCCTGTTTATCCTGTAAATCCTGTCTGAATATTCCGGGGTAAGGTGGGGTTTTAAATAAATAATATCTTGTTTCTCTGTTGATCCTGTCTGAATATTCCGGGGTAAGGTGGGGTTTTAAATAAATAATATCTTGTTTCTCTGTTGATCCTGTCTGAATCTTTTGTAGGGTGCGCTTGTGCTCTGTTTTTCTATGTGGTCCTTCTGCCTTATTTTTCCTCAATTTTCTTATCGGAGGCGTATTCAACCCTATCCCCGCCTTTTTCTTTCGCGAGATAACAAGCGTTATCCGCATAACGAACCAGCCCGACAAGGTTTTTCCCGTCATAGGGAAAAACACCTATTCCAATAGAAAGGGTCAATCCTTCAAAAAACTTATCTTCCCTGACTTTTTTAAGCATATCATTTGCTATTTTTATGGCTCTTCGAATATCAGACTTATGTAATAGAGAAATAAATTCGTCGCCGCCGTACCTTCCCAAGAAATCGCCGCTCTGCAGAGTTTCTCTTATAATCTTAGAAAAAGACTTTAATCCTTCATCTCCCTTCTGATGTCCAAAACGATCGTTGAATTCTTTGAAATTATCAAGGTCCAGAAAGAGAATAGCAAATTCTTCTTTTTCTTTTTCGGCTCGAGAAATTTCTTCCACTATTTTTTCCTCCAGCATTCTCCTGTTAAACGCACCGGTTAATGGGTCCTCGGTAGAAAGTCTCCTGGTTTCTTCAAAAAGTCTTGAACGTTCAATCGCCATCGCAATCTGAGCGCCAAGCGCTACCAATAAATTTCTTACCGATTTAGGAAAATCGTCCCTTCGTAAGCTCTCGATATCCAGAACACCCATAATTTTATCCTGAATCTTCAAAGGTATAGAAAACTCGGAGTTCTTTTTGAATTCTTTCGGACCGTGAAAAGGAACCATAGAGACGTCGGCTGCATAATAAGGTTGCCCGGACTCTACCACCCTGCCGATTATTCCTCCCTCGCTTATCTTGATTTTAGTACCTTTAAAATCTCTTATCGCATCCACCGTCCACTGGAGCGTAGCGTACTCTTTATCCTCATCGACGAGATAAATCGCTATGATTTCATAGCCGAAATGCGTGGTTATCTGCTTGACTATCTGCCCGATAAGCTCATCAACATCCAGACTTGATATCATCGCCCGGCTCAACTCATAGGAAATTCGAAGTTCCCTCATGGTTGTGTCGAGTCTCTGGTAAAGTCTGGAATTGGCAAGTGCAAAAGCCAGAACAGGAGAAAGACTCTTCATCAATTCTTTTACTCTCTCCAGAGAATCGGGAAATTCCTCAAAATAATACAAATATAAAATACCCTCCACCTCTCCCCGCAGCACTACCGGAACGGCAATAACAAATTTTTTCTTGCTACTCTGTATTTCACGGCTGGGATTCGACAACTCGGAAGAATCTTGCGTAACCACAATATCTCTCTTTCTTATCACTTCACCTTCTATGCCCGTAGCCAGTTTTGCCATGCTTTTATGAGTGGAAAAATCGTCTCTCTGTTTGGAGTAATCATAGGCGATCTTCTCAGGATTTTCTTTGAGTATCAAAAAAGAAGAATAATCGGCACCCGTAATCTCAGGTACCGCCCTCAGAATCTCTCTTATGACACCTTCCTGTCTGCCAAAAAGAGAAATATTTCCAAGCAATTGTCCTATCCATTTAAAAAAAAGGACTTCATTATAAACCTGCATTGTCAAAGTATACCGTTTCGATAACAATATGTCAAGTGCAAAACGAAGCAGAGC
>CAZGBM010000087.1:0-6621 GCA_964523975.1 uncultured bacterium
TTGTTTGGCCATAGTTTTAATTATTTAGCCTCATTATCCCATTTGCTTGAAATTGTTCTCAATATAATAATTTGACTTTCTATCTGTTCATACATTTTTACTACTTCTGCATCAGGTTCCGGGGCGCTTTGAATTATTCTACCATATTCATCAAATCCTTTTAAGTCGTTTTTGCCTGTTCTAACTAATAAATTTTTCTTTGCAATTAGTTCTTCAAGTTTTGTTAATTCGGATTCTGCTTGACTTTTTAATTGCTCAAGATTTTTCGATTTTTCTTTCAATGCAACAACTATTTGGTCATCCTTTACAAATCCCATTGAAGTTGCGAAAGTTGTACCACTGAAGATGCCCATTATTCCAATTGCAACCGTAGAAGGGTTGGTGGTAGCCAATGCATAAATTGCTGTTGCTAAACCTGTTATTCCACCAACACCTGAAAAAACTTTGCCAATAGAATTTTGCTTTCTTTCCCTTTGGTCAATTTCTTTATCAATTGCCATCTTTATTCGAACACATTTGTCATAGGTCCTTAACCATGAAATTGAAAGTAGTGAATCATATTCAGTTACTAAATCAGATGGCAATCTGTTCACATACAATCCGTTTGAATCAGGTTTAATTTCTGCCAAGGTATACTTTTGAATGCTGCAAGAACTAACTGATAGCATTAAAAGAATTAGAAATAAATTAAATTGTCTTTTCATATCTTGATTAATTTAGGTTTCTAACATTTTTCAACATTTCAGCCAACTCGTTTATATCCGCAATTAACTGCGGATATACTCCCGATATAGTGTTATATACGAAGTAAACTTCGCATATACTTTTATGGGTGACCTCATAAATATAGCCTTCTGATTCCTTAAGATGAAAAACAATCCTTCTTGAATATATTGGGGAATTCCTATATTTTTCCATTACCATTATATTTAATTATATAAATTTCCCAAAATTTGTCAAGTATTTTTTTTACTAAATTGTAAATTTTTTTTAATATACCTTGTAAGTCTTTGGGATTTATAGGGCTGGTAAGCCAAGTTGCGGGTTATGAGACGCGGCAATATAATTTCTTATCTGTTGTTAAGCGTAATTTAAATTGTTAATCAAGAAAAATTGCTTTTCTAACCGGCGCTTTATGTTTCAATCTTCTCCTTACGGTATTCGAGGTAGGAATAAACAATTGTATAAACGGAAAATAGAATCATTGGAACAAGAACAAAATATAAAGCATAGTTCCGGAAGAATATCCCCAAAAGAGCAAAAACTCCTGCAAGCTTAAATAACTTTCCGCCGATTTTATGGGTTTTATCCCATACTTCATCGCTGCTCAGTGTCCAGGGCGTTCTGATTCCTATAAAGTAGTTTCTCTTCGCATTCTCGCAGAGAATACCAGTATAAAAAAATAAAAGACCAATTCCTATAGGCAGCATCACATTAGGGCTTATCCGGATTCCGATGTTCCATAAAATTACCTGTAAGTGAACGGATAGCATAAAAATCAAAAATATAATGATAAATCCATCGTAATATTTTCTGAATTTTTCAATGTTTGCTTTCAATGGGTCTATTCTGGGAATGGCAACGAAAAACAATACTGACACAGTAAGAATAAAAGGTATCAAAAAAGTTCCCCAGAATTTGGACATATAGCCGTCTACCTGTCCCTTTGTATTCCAATGCGAAGCCATTTTCGCAGGTATCTGAGGATAGAAATAAAGACCTATGATAAAAGAAAGCAGCAGGATTCCCGAAATGATTATTGTGGTTTTCTTATTCATAATTTTTCCTCCTTTTTCTATATATGAATATCCGGCGTTTTTATTCAAAAAAATCTTTCCTCAGGTACCTGATTTAAATATTATCTGCATCAAATGAACATCCAGTAACCTTTCGAATTTATATCCCACTTCTTTCATGGTTCCGATATGTTCAAATCCAAGTTTTTTAAACAGATTGAGACTTGTTTTATTGTCTTCACAGATTTTTGCAATAGCAGTGTGAAGCCCGATTTCAGGACCTTTCTTCAATAATTCCCCGACTAATTTGTTCCCGATTCCTTTTCCTCGGAATCCTTCTTTTATGTAAACGGCTATATCTGCTGTATTGCAATAGGCGGCACGATTAGACCACGGACTTAATGAAGCCCAGCCTACGACAATATTATTGTCGATAGCTACTATAACGGTATATTTACCGGTGTGCCTATCGAACCACTTCTCCTGTTCGGCAATTGATTTCGGCTTGGTATCGAACGTTGCCGTAGTATTCAAAACGGCATCGTTATATATTTCGGTAATTGATAACAGATCGTTTTTTATGGCACTTTTAATCTTAAGCATATACAATAATCCGAGAACTTATTACTTTCGGTTTTCAGGATTTATCTTTTTTTTAATCGTTTCCAATAATTCTTTCGGAGCTTTCTCCGGTGAACCGCAATCGAATGGCGGAGACGGGTCATATTCGATTCCCAGTTGTACTGCTTTTGCATAATTCTCATTTGTAACGAGGCTTAATAAATATAATGCCATATCGATGCCCGCCGACACACCAGCTGACGTTATTATTTTTCCGTCTTTATGATATCTCTCATCAACTACATTTACTCCGTATTGCCTCAATTGTTCTTTTCTGTTCCAATGGGTTGTCGCAGTTTTATTATCCAAAATTCCTGAAGAGGCCAATAGTAAAGCACCGGAACAAACCGATGTAGTCCACTTACTTGTTTTATGCGCATTCCCAATCCAGTTCAGAACACGGGTATCGTTTAGCAATGAATCTATTCCTTGTCCGCCGGGGATTAGTAGGATATCAGGATTAGGTATTTCGTCCAACGAGTAATTCGCTTTAATGGTAAGCTCTTTCCCGTCCGTATAATTTTTGGCTTCCAATCCGACAAAACAGACCTCTGAATCGGGAATTTTAGAAAGTATTTCATAAGGCCCAATGACATCCAGAGCCGTAAAATTATCAAAAATAAAAAAAGCTATTGTCATTACCGAACCCATATGCCTCCTGTTTACCTGTTGATTTCCAATATTATTTCATATACGCGATTTCTTCTTACTTTTCTAATGACAAAACTCACATTTTTATATTGAAGTTTTGCGGATGGCTTAATAGCCTTGTCGAACATAAAGAGTAACCAATTGTCAAGAGTTTTCTCAGGATAAGGGAGATTAATATTTAATAAGCCATTTATTTTATCAATAGTTAGTCCGCTTCCGACAATAAAACGATTTTCGGTAATCTGATAGAGGTGTTCAGGTAATACATCATATTCATCTTCGATTTCTCCGATGATTTCCTCGATTATATCTTCTAACGTTATCAAACCTGTAACTTTGCCATCCGGTGATTTGATAATTGCGATATGTTGATGAGACGCAATCATTTTTTTAAAAACATCATTGAATTTATCATCAGGAGTAAACGTCATGATGGGACGTTTGATGCCTGTTACCGAGGGATTATGAGGATTTATATTTAAAGCACTGGTTATGTCTTTGAAATTGACATATCCGATAATCTTATAATCTTTTTCGCTTTCATCTACAAGAGGATATCTTGTGTGATTATGGATATGCGCTTGTATAAGTGCATCGGATAAAGTCATAGTTGATTTCAACACTTTCATATCTTTTAGGGGAATCATAATATCTCTTACCTTTTTCCCGGACAGCTCAATCGTCCGCGAGATAATTTGCTCCTGATCTTTACTTATAGATTTATTTATATATGCGTAGCTAGCTATGGCAGACAATTCATCAATGGTTCCAAGTCTGGCTTTTTTTCTTCTTTTCCCGACGAAAGGTTTATTTAACAGTTCGATAACCCAGACAATTGGCGAAAACAAAGAAATCATAATTTGTAAAGGATATGCGATTGCCGAAGAAATAAATTTATTGTATTTGACTCCAAGCGTCTTCGGCAGTATTTCCGTCCATTGTATCATTGCAAGAGCGTAGACAAGAGAAAAAATCAAAATCCACCTCGCCCCGAAAAGACTATCGAATCGAGCTCCCGATAAAGATGCTCCGATAGTATGAGCAAGAGTATTGACAATTAAGATGATGGCTATTGGCTTTTGTATATTATCTTTGAAAGAGCTCAATATACTAGCGCGTTTCGGTTTCTTTAACGATATTCTACCTATGTCAACACTTGATATGCTGAGCAGACATGCTTCAAAAATAGAACATAGGAAAGATATTGTCATGCTGAACCCGATTATGACAATCAATATTAACATAAAGATTCCTCCTCTAATTCATTCATAATTTAAGTCTTTAAATATACTATACCCTTTTTATCTTCTCACTGCGGAAGATGGAATCAGAACCATTTTCTTTTTATGAAAACGAATACACCCATCGCCGATAGAACGAACGAGATACCTATTGTAATAAGGAAAGAATGAGGGTTATCTTGAAAGGGCAATTTTATGTTCATACCATATATGCTTGCCACTAACGTCGGAAGCATCAAAATTATGGTAATTGATGTCAACAATTTCACTACCACACTCAAGTTATTTGAGATGACTGAGGCAAACGCATCCATCATTCCACTTAAGATGTTGCTGTAAACATTGGTCATTTCGATAGCCTGTCTGTTTTCTATTATTACGTCCTCCAATAATTCTTCATCATTGATACCCAGTTTGACAAGGTTCGATTTTTGAAGTCTCTCCATCATAAGTTCATTTGATTTTAAAGAAGTTATAAAGAAAACCAGGCTCTTCTCAATATTTAACAAATTTATTAGCTCTTCGTTTTTCATCGCCTGATGCAATTCTTTCTCAGTCATAGTTGTTCTCCTGTTAATTTCTTTTAGATATTTCAAATACAACAAAGCCGTCCTCAGGAATATCTGAAGAATGAAACGGCTTCTGTTTTCGGTGGAGAAATTTTTTGTTTTTCCGTTAATGAAATCGGAAATGATGTCAACATCTCTGGAACAGATAGTAATTATTAAATCTTCAACAAATATTATACCGAGCGGCAAAGTGGTAAATGGTATATCCACATTTTTTCCCTCAAAGCAGGGTATTCTTAATACAATCAAAACACACTTCTTTTCTACTTCTATTCTTGCTCTTTCGTCAACATCCAATGGGTCTGTAAGAAAATCCATAGGAATGTTTAGTTTCTGGCTGATTTTTTCCGTTTCTTCATTCGTAGGGTTTGAGAGATTTACCCAACAACCTTTCTCGATTTTACTAATTTCTTTAAATTCATTTTTTTTGGTTTTGAATATGTTAATCATTTCATCACCTCCCGTATATCCTCCAAAGTCAACTATTGGAGGCACAAATTAAAATAATTAGTTTATATTGAAGCTTGTATATACGCTCACTGGTTGCCCTTATTATATACAAACCTTCCGTCACCGTTAAGATAAAAGCCAACCTACTTATAATATACCGGGGTTCTTTTATCTTTTTTTGTTTTTCTTCTTTAAATTGTAGAAAAATACTACGCTTTGTCAAGGATTGAGATGCAAAATTACGCTTTGGAATAGGGCAAAAATTGTCTTGTTAGAATTATAAGCAAGCTAAGTATCTTTACTATTCTTAGTTTTCTGAAATAAATGGAGCCCGAGTTGTTTTTTAAGCGAGGAAGAGCTGTATTCTTTGTACTTATTCCAGGTAACCTTCGGATGGAAGATAAGACCAATAACCAGAAGAAAAAGAGATGCAAATGCACAATAATCAGCTATATTAGCTACACCAGGACCGAACCAATCAATCCAGTCCCTTGTATATCCCAGAAAAATGAGGTCAGGAAGTCCTCCAATAAAAGAAGCGGTAAACAAAATGAAAAAACTTCTAAGAGACAGAGTTAAATATTTATGGAGCTTTGAATAATAAATAAAGGAAATTATCAAAATAAAAGCTGAAACAAATATACTAGAAAGATTAAAGTATCTCCAGTTGCTCCCCAAACCAAGCAATCCTCCGTAATTTATCCTGTATGTAAGACCTAACACACCCTTTATAACCCAGATTGTCTTATCCGGGTCAAAATATAATTGTGCATTATTCCTTGTAATCACATCGACAGTAGCGAGGAATATGATACAAAATACCGTCAGATAGTGTTTATTTATCTTTATTAATCTTTTCATAGTATTTAGAAAGTCGTTTTTTGATATCCTCGGTAAGATTTTCCTTTCCCAATTTATTAACGACCTTTTCTAATTCATAGAAATGATCATTTAGCTTTAATTCACCCTCGGATAAGAAACCCCTGAGGAAAATATCCAGGGATTTTAAATATCTCAGGTGGCTTGTATCAGCTTGATTCTGAGCGTCGTAAACGTCACCTTCTTCTTTTAATAAAGTTGCAATTATTATACATTTGTTTACGTCCGGAATCCCATCCGTTGCAATAATTGGAATTAAATCATCAGTGCTAAAAGAATTTATGAAAAGGGAATCAAAGCCAAAAAGTTCCCGGTATGTTTGTTCTATAACAGAGAGCGCCTCTTTATAATTTTCACTTTCTTTTAATTTTAAGAGTCTACTTAAAGCTTCTATAAACTGTTCTATAAGTCTCATCAAGTAATCCCTTCGAATCATAAGAAAACTCCTTTAAAAATTGCTCTTGATTTCCGGGA
>CAZGBM010000088.1:0-6560 GCA_964523975.1 uncultured bacterium
CATCGGATTTCTAATCCGATGGTTGGGGGTTCGAGTCCCTCCAGGCGTATATAAAGTGGTGAGTGTAGCTCAAGTGGTTAGAGCACTGGACTGTGGCTCCAGAGGTTGGGGGTTCGAATCCCCTCATTCACCCATATGCGTCAGTAGCTCAATTGGTAGAGCAGCGGACTCTTAATCCGCGGGTCGGGGGTTCAACTCCTCCCTGACGCATTTTTTTATAATGCAAAGATTAGTCGCAAAGAACAAAATGATTTTTACAACTTTTAATTTTCCGGGTGGCCGGGCGAAGCTTTAAATAAACCGAATAGAAAAGTGTGTTGGGTAGATATCTTGGTGTCTTTGTGCCTTCTTAGCAATTGAATAGAGGATAGAAAAATTGAAATTAAAAGATTATATAGATGAAAAATTAATTTGTTTATTAAAAGGGAAAAACAAAGAAAAAGTTCTTCTTGAACTAATAAATTTAATCTGTCAGAATAAAGAAATCGGCAACCGGCAGGAAATAAAAGAAGCAATATTCTATAGAGAAAAACTAATGAGCACGGGAATAGGTCTTGGAATCGGAGTACCACATATAAGAATCAAAGGCATAAAAGAATTAATTGTAGCCGTAGGCATCAAAAAGGAAGGTGTAGCAGGATACGAAACAATCGACAACATACCTGTTAAGATTGTGGTAATGATAGTTGCCGGTGAAAAAGAACATAAACTATATATTAAATTTCTTTCTCTTGTTGTCTCAAAATTTAAGGATAATGAAGTCAGGGAAAAAATAATCAAAGCCAAAAACGAAAAGGAACTTTATGAGATTCTAATCTCCTCGGAATAAAATGGTGAATGAATCCAGGTTAAACATTTTAATGCTCATAGGATTGACGGTTCTTCTGGGAACCGCAGGGGCACGCCTTTTTAAAAAATTTAGAGTACCTCAGGTCATGGCTTTTATTCTAATAGGTTTCTTTCTTGGCGACTCTGCTCTGGGAATAATAAACAAAGAATTACTTTTCTCTTTCTCCTCTTTCAATATTTTTGTCCTCGGGATTATAGGTTTCCTGATAGGAGGAGAATTGAAAAAAGAAATTTTCGAAAAATACGGCAAGCAATTCGTCAACATACTACTTGCCGAAGGACTTCTCGCCTTTGTTCTTGTCACCCTTCTTGTGGTTTTATTGGGTAATTTGTTTTTCGAAAACACTGCCTTCGTTTGGGCTCTGGGCCTATTACTCGGGGCAATTGCTGCTGCTACCGCTCCCGCAGCCACCACTGATGTCCTTTGGGAATACAAGACGCGCGGACCTTTAACCACGACAATTCTGGGTATTGTAGGCTTGGACGACGGTCTGAGCCTTCTTTTATTTGCTGCTGCTTCCAGCGTCACTTTTGGAATTATGGGCAGAGGAGAAACGGGCATTTCTCAAATTTTTCTTCGAATTATATATGACAGCGGCGGTTCTGTTGTTATAGGTGCAATCGGCGGATTGTTTTTATCCTTGATTGTAAGAAAAATCAGCGACAAATACGGAATCATAACTTTTTCTCTCGGTATAATAGTTCTTATCCTTGGTATCTCAAAATTATTAAAATGCGATACACTTCTGTCGGCTATGACCGCCGGAGTATTCATTACCAATTATATTCCCAGAAAAAGCAGGGAAGTTTTTGAATTAATAAACGAACTGACTCCGAGCCTTTACGTTCTATTTTTCACTTTTTTTGGAGCCCAAATAAATTTAACAAACCTAACTTTCCCGATAATGCTGCTTTCTTTCGTATATCTCATTGGCAGAACGACAGGTAAAGGGCTGGGAGCAAATTTAGGAGCCAGGATATCAAAAGCTCCCAAAACGGTACAAAAATATTTGCCCTGGTGTCTTTTCAGCCAGGCGAGCACGGCAATCGGACTATCAATACTTTCACTACAACGTTTCCCTGGAGAGATTGGCAATTCGATTGTTGTAATTATAACAACCACAACCTTTATTGTCCAAATTATAGGACCTTTAGCGATAAGAATAGCTATCACGGGAGCCGGTGAAGCCGGTTTGAATATCACCGAGGAGGATATAATACGCGAGAGCAAAGCAAAAGATATTATGGATGCAACTATTCCTCTGATTTTTGAGAATATGTCTCTAACGGAAATATTAAAAATTTTCGGGCAAACGGATAATCTTTATTATCCGGTTGTAAATGAAAATAAAAAATTACTAGGCGTCATTACCGTTGACCATATAAAAAACTCTCTTATGACAAGTGGCCTGGATACGTTTCTATTGGCTTATGACTTAATGGAACCTGTTATAGCAAAAACCTCACCTGACTTACCGATGATTGAGGTACAGGAAATTTTGAATCGATATAACCTTGAATATCTGCCTGTTATATCTGCCGAAAATAAAGTTCTCGGTTTTCTGGAAAAAAGACAGATATCCAGAAAAATTTCTACAAGGCTGATCGAACTACAAAAACAAGCAGAGTCTTTAGGTTAAAAAACAAAAGGCAAATACAACATAAGTCTCTTGCTTTTTTCTCAATTGTTTTGTATAATAAAAAGGATTTTAGATCCTGTAAAATCAACCCTGTGTTTTAAAGAAAATATTATTTAGGTTTTATGGACTCCGTAATTCTTAATGCCTTTCATCAAAAAAAGGGGGACGGTTAAATGTACGAATTGAGATGGAATCCTGTACTCAAATGGTGGGTTATGGTCTCGTCGGAGAGACAAAATAGACCCCTCACACCGGACGATTACTGTCCTTTCTGTCCCAGCTTGGGTAAAATTCTCGATAATTATGAGGTTTTATCCTACGAAAACGACTGGCCTATTCTAAGCCCCACCCCTCCGGAGGTTGAGCCTCTGGATTCCCCGATATTCAGAAATGCGAAATCTTATGGTAAGTGTGAGGTAATTCTTTACTCCCCTGAGCATGATAGTTCTCTTGGAGAACTGTCCTTGGAAAACATAGAAAAACTAATCGACCTGTGGGTGGATAAGTATCTCGAGTTCGGCAATAAAGACTTTATAGACTATGTTTTCATATTCGAAAACAGAGGTGAAGAAGTCGGGGTTACCATTATTCATCCTCACGGGCAGATTTACGGATTTCCTTTTATTCCCAAAAAAATAGAAATAGAACTCTCCTCATGTAAAGAATACTATGAAAAGGAGAAGAAAAATCTTTATATCGAAATTCTACAGGAGGAATTAAAGATGGGAGAGCGAGTCGTGGACGAAAACGATTCTTTCGTCACCTTCGTCCCCTATTTTGCCGATTATCCTTATCAGGTCTTCATTATTCCTCGGAAACACAGATTATCGATCGATGAACTTAAGGAAAAAGAAAAAAAAGATTTGGGCAAATCCCTCAAAAGAATTATCAGTACCTATGACAATCTGTTCGAGAGGGACTTTCCGTACATGATGTGTTTTCATCAAAAACCTACGGATGGGAAAGATTATAGATATTATCAATTCCATATCGAGTTTTACCCGCCCCTAAGAAACGAAAAGACGCAAAAATTCAATGCCAGTTCGGAAACCGGCTCCTGGACTCACGGGAACCCTACTTCACCGGAAGAGAAAGCAAAAGAGTTACGGAAAACAATGGAAAAACTCTATGGTAAAAGATAAATTTCTGGAAACAAGAATTGAAAGCCTTAAAAGAGAATTCAAAAAAACATTCGGCAATGCAAAAGGGATACAAATTTTCAATGCACCCGGAAGGGTAAATATCATAGGTGAACACACGGATTATAACGGTGGTTACGTTTTACCTATTGCTATAAACCTCAGCATACTTGCCGCTGCAAAAAAAACAAAAGATAAAAAGATATATCTTAAATCGAAGAATTTTTCCAGGAAATTTGCTGCTTCTCTCGATAAAATAAAGTATGATGAGAAGAAAGACTGGGCAAACTACCCTTTGAGCATTGCCTGGGTGCTTAAAGAAGAAGGTGTCGAACTCTGCGGTGCGGGTGTAGTTTTTGAAGGAAACATTCCCGTAGCAAGCGGACTTTCTTCTTCGGCTGCAATTGAAGTGTTGACAATGAAAACCTTACTGGAACTGTCAGGGAAAACCATCGAAAAGGGGAAAATTCCTATTCTATGCAGAAAAGCGGAAAATGAGTTCATCGGGGTAAAAAGCGGTATAATGGACCAATTCATCATAACTTTCGGCAAAAAAAACAATGCTTTATTCCTGAATTGCGACACACTGGCACACCGATTGATTCCCTTCCATAACATAAAAGATAAAGTAATAATCATAGGCAACACAAAAATAAAAAGAGCACTGGCAAAATCCGCTTACAATAAAAGACTTCTCGAATGTAATGAGGGTTTAAACATATTAAGAGAGTATATAAAACGGAAAAACATCAGAAACCTGAGCAGTATAAAGAAGGAAGATTTCGAAAAATACAAAAATAATCTTCCTCCTGTTATAGCAAGAAGATGCGAACATGTTATATATGAAAACAACAGAGTCAAAGAGGCTGTAGAATCTCTGGAAAAAGGGAATATGGACAAATTGGGAAAGTTAATGATAGAGTCTCATAACTCGCTCAAAGAATTGTACGAGGTAAGCTGTAAAGAACTGGACTTCATGGTAGAAGCATTTTTAAAATCAGACGGAGTTTACGGGGCGAGAATGACCGGGGCAGGTTTCGGCGGATGTGCAATTGCACTCGTAGAACGGAAAGCACAGGAAGAAATAATAAGAAGAGTAAGGAAAAAATATAGAGAGAAAACCGGTATCAGAGGAGAATTCTACATCTGCCGTATATCGGACGGCGTACAAAAATTATGAATCCGCACACCCCTCAGAGAACCCGGCGCAGCAAAGCCGCTAATGTATAATATTAACCACAAAGACCACAAAGGACACAAAGCCCCACACCCAATTTTATTGTATTTATTTAAAAAACCCAATCCATAACACCTTACAGGAACAACAAATAACACTAATCACACAAATCATTCTTAATTATTCGACGATTTGAAAAAATTAAGAGTTATAAAAAGCCATTCTGTTTTTTGTGCCCTGGTGTCTTGGTAGCTAATTCTTCTTATTTTTTTTGCAAAAAAAACAAAAAGTTGTAAGGTAGTACTACAGAGCCTCACTCCACCTTTCAATATTGTTCTTTTAAACAAATCCTGTATATAGAAGTTACTAAAAACTTTGTACTTTATGCCTTGGTGACTTAGTGGCTGATTTTTCTAAATATGTTGAATGACAGCACTATATTTTCCTGAAATCAACTCTTAATTGCTCTTATAGACATGGCCAAACAATCGAAAAGTTTTTCAATCTGTTCGATTTCGACGGAAGAAAAAGCGATCCGCATATCCCTATCATCTATAGAAATGGTCCCTATCCCATATTTCTTAAGTGCATGTTCTCTGACTTTATTGCTGTCAACATCTTTTAGTCTTATGCACATAAAATAGCCCGAGTTGAAAGGATACACATCCCATAATTTTGCGAATTTTTTATCGTAAACTATTTCCTTTACTTTTTCTGCTCGAGCTTTTAATTTCTTAAACTTTTCTTCTTTCTCTTCATTGAAATTACCTTCACTCAACATTTTTAAACATATAGACTGGGCAGGATGAGAGCAGTTTGAAATAGAACACCTTATTGCGGCAGCAGTCTTTTTTTCCATAGTTTCATACGCTTCTTTATCTTGCGAATAATCGGCAAAAGTTAGAAAACCGATTCTAAACCCCCACACGAAAAGTTCTTTTGTAAAACCATCGAGTTTCACGGCAACGATGTTAGGATGAGCGCAAGCGAACTTTGAAAAAATAGAACCTTCGAGTAGACCATCTTCGAAAGAGAGTCCATAGTAAGCGTCGTCAGCTACAATAAGAATTTTCTTCCCTTTTTCAGCAAGGTCGGTTACAACTTCTGTAATTGCATCAGCTTCTTCTCTCGTTGGAGTATAACCTGTAGGATTATTAGGAAAATTAAAGAGTAGGATCAATTTCTCTTTATTGGATTTATTTAAAGCTTCCTTTAATGCGGTATCATTAAAACCTTTAAGAGAAGAATCAAAAAAGTCATAATTTACGATATTGGCTTTATACCTTACAGAATAAATCAATCTGTAATTACCCCACATTTTATCTGGTATGTAAATTTCGTCTCCTTTGTTGACGAAAAGGTCGCCCGTCAACGTCAAACCATTTGTCAGGGCATGGGTGACAACCGGAAGGCTTATTTTTTTGTCTTCTAATTTATTCTCTGAAATTATCTTTTCCTGCCAGAGTTTTCTGAGTTCCGGAAGTCCGTAAGGAGTTACATAAGGATAAATTTCGGAAGGAGTCAAACCGTTAAAAAATTTTTGTATCGAAGGGAGATACATCGGGTCTCCTTTCTCCGTAGCGATGCCGATAGTTGCATTGCACTCGTAAGCATGCGATTTCGCTTCCGCACTCTGAGTGATTATGCCTTTCGGCATATATATTTCCTTGCCGAAATCGCTTAAGAGAGAGAAAAGCACGGGCGATTTTTCCTTGAGAACGCTATTCATCTCTTTTGCTATTTCATTCATAACAA
>CAZGBM010000089.1:0-6385 GCA_964523975.1 uncultured bacterium
AGTTTTATCCTTTTTATAAAACTTTAAACCTGCCAGGATATCAAATAACTGCAAGAGATGTAAGGAATTCATACAAAGGACGGGAAACACCAAAAGATATAATACAAGAATATAATTTACCAATTGAAATCCTCATCTTGTCTCCTGTTGTAATCGATGATATATTGTATAAGAAACAAAAAATAAAATCATTCTTTAAATTAAGAGAAGCTTACTTCGAAAATAATGTGTACCACTATGAGCCTGATCTCCCCGTCCCTTAATTTGTCTACACCCCAAATTTTTTGTGCTAAATCGGCAGAAATCAAACATTGCAAAGGTTACAAAGTTTTTATTGTGGGATAACTTATTCACGGTTATTTGTAGAATCGGAGGGATTACTATCCGAGAAAGACGTGGTCAATTTCCCCTGCGAGAGGAAATTGCCACTCGGCTCTCGGGTTCGCTCCTCTTGAAATGCAAGCATTTCAAGGGACCGTGCCCGCTTGCCCCGTAGAATAAGTTACTATTCAATGGGGCGAGCCCTCCGAGACGCTTTCCCGGATGGTAATTCCTCTGATTCTGACCGACGTAATTAATAAAAAAATGGGAGGTAGGCAAATTCCTTAATACTTTGCCTTAAGGATGACCTTAAGAATGACGGGTGACCGCGGCATCCTCTGTGGTAAATTTTTTTTTGAATTTTGATTTGTAATTTTACATTTTAGCGGTTTTGCCACTCTGTGTTTTTTTGTGTCTTTGTGGTAAAATAGGGTTTTAAGAAAACAACGAATAGTGCAATATTGCCCTTGACATAAAGGAAATATTTGTATATTAGAATAGAGAAAAATAGGAGATATTATGGCTAAAGAAAAAGAATTTTTAAAGGAAGGGAAAAGGTTGATAGAGGAAGGGAGTTATCAGAAAGCGAGTTTTTTCCTGCAGAAGGCGCTTAAGAAGAAGCCCGATTATCCGGATATCAACAATTTGATGGGTGTGGCTTTATCTCTTTCGGGCAGGTACAGGGAGGCGATATCTTATTTTCAAAAGGCGATTAAAAGTAATCCCGAATATATTGAAGGACATATAAATTACGCTTTGACTCTTAACCAGTTGGGCGAAGTTGAGAAAGCGAGTGAAGAGTTTGAGATTGCAGAAAAGCTTGAAATGGAAAGAGATTCCGAATTGGAGAAAGTTGAGTTTTCCGTCAGGGCGAGAATTGCCAATGTACATAAGGAAGCCGCTGTTTTGTATACCAGTATAGAGAGGTACGATGAAGCAATCGAGCAACTCCAGAAAGCTTTGCAATTTGCTCCTAGTTTTCATGATATTCGAACACTGCTGGGCGACATATATATAAAAAAGGGCGATTACGCGAAGGCGAAAGAAGAGTTGAAGGAAGTTTTGAAAAGAAGCGGAGACTTTGTACCTGCTGCAGTGAAGTTGGGTTTTTGTTATTATAAGGAAGCCGACAAAGAAATGGCGAAAGAGATATGGAAAAAGGCTCAGGAGTTAGATCCGGAAAATAAAAGTCTGAAGATGTATCTCGATTTGCCGTAAATTTTTTTCAGGGGTTTAGTGGATCTTAAAAAAACAATAAATCTTCCCCGCACAAACTTTCCAATGAAGGGGGATCTTTCTAAAAGAGAACCCGAGTTTATTCAGTTCTGGGAGAAAAACCAAATTTACAAGAAAGCTATCGAAAAAAGGAAGAAGGGGGAAAAATTCATTCTTCACGATGGTCCTCCTTATGCTAACGGACACATACATCTCGGTCAGGCTATGAACAAAATTATTAAAGATATTACCGTTAAGTATAAAATGCTCAAAGGGTTTTATGCTCCGTACAGGCCCGGATGGGACGCGCACGGCATGCCTATTGAGAATATTGTGATAAAAAATTTTAAAAACGAAGATGATATTCTTGCCATAAGGAAAAGTTGCAGGGAGTTTGCTTCTAAATGGATAGAGGAACAGAAGAAGGATTTTAAAAGATTGGGAATTCTGGGCGAATGGGATAGGCCCTATGTTACCATGAGTAACGAATATGAGGGTATGGAATTAAAACTTCTTTCCGAAGTGGTCAAAAAGGGATATGTTTATCGAGGTTATATGCCTGTTCACTGGTGTCCGAGTTGCGAAACTGCTCTGGCAATTTCCGAAATCGAATATAAAGAGATGGATTCTCCTTCGTTGACCTTTACGATGAAAGGGGATAATTTCGATGCTCTGGTTTGGACTACGACTCCATGGACGATTATTTCCAATCTTGCTCTTGCCGTTCATCCCGATTACTCATATGTGGTTGTTGAAGCAGGTGGCAGAAAATTCCTTCTTGCCGAAAATCTCCTTAAGGCAAATGTGGGGAAGATGGGTTGGGATGGATTCAAGATTGTCGATAAATTTAGAGGAGAAAAATTAAAAGGTATGGTTTTCAAACATCCTTTTGCGGATAGAAAATCGTCTATTTATACGGCGAAGTTTGTTACGATGGATGAAGGGACCGGGATTGTCCATATAGCGCCGGGACACGGCAGAGAGGATTATATTCTGGGCAAAGAATCTGGTCTTCCGATTTATTCTCCTCTTGACGAGAAAGGTAAATTTACCGGAGAAGCCCCCGGATTCGAAGGTTTGACGACGGAAGAGGCGTCTGGTAAGGTTATCGAATTACTGAAAGGTGAAAAAAGTTTAGTTCATTCCGGTAAAATTCAGCATACTTATCCGATTTGCTGGAGGTCGAAAACACCTCTTATCTTCCGTGCTACCGAACAATGGTTTATTTCTATTGACCATGATGATTTAAGAAAAAAAGCTCTGGAAGTTGTCAGGAACAGCAAGTGGTATCCGCCTCAAAGCGAAGAGCGAATGTACGCCGCGGTTAGTGACCGGCCCGATTGGTGTATTTCAAGACAACGTAAATGGGGGGTCAATATACCGGCTTTCTTCTGTCGGAAATGCGGGCAGGCCATACTTGAAGAGAGTATTATATTGAAGGTAGCCGCTCTATTCGAGCAGAAATCTGCCGATGTGTGGTTCGAGCTGGAAGCAGAGGACGTTTTGGGGAAAGATTTTAAATGTAAAAAATGCGGGTCGTCCGAATGGGAAAAAGGGCTTGATATTCTTGATGTCTGGTTTGATTCCGGGATTTCTTCCTTTGGTGCTTTGGAAGAAAAAAACTGGCCTGCCAATATGTACCTTGAAGGTCCGGATCAGCATAGAGGGTGGTTTAATTCGTCTCTGGTTCTTTCCCTTGCTATAAAGGATGTTCCTCCTTATGATACGGTTGTCACTCACGGATGGATGCTGGATAGCGAAGGACAGTCTATGCATAAATCTCTTGGAAATGTAACTGCGCCCTCGGAAATTGTTGAAGATTACGGTGCGGATATTTTACGACTTTGGGTTGCTTCGGTTAACTGGTCTATGGACGTCAAATATGGCGAAGAAATAATGCAGAGATTGGTCGATGCCTACAGGAAAATAAGAAATAGTTTTAAGTTTATGCTTGGTAATATTAATGATTTCACGCAAGACGACTGTTTGGGAATTGGTGAGTTGTTACCTGTGGACCGTTATATTCTAATAAAACTTAACCGGCTAATAAAAGAAGTAACCGAGGATTATAATGCCCTTTATCACTATAAGGTATACAGAAAATTTTATGATTTCATAGTTACGACGCTTTCTTCTTTTTATCTGGATATTATTAAAGATCGCTTATACGTGGAATCGAAAGAAGGGGAAAAACGAAGAAGCGCGCAGACCGTTTTGTTCGAATTGACCAGAAATCTTGCTGTAATGATTTCTCCTGTTTTATCTTTTACTTCGGAAGAAGTCTGGCAGACTTTAGTAGGTGAAGGTTCGATTTTTCTTGTCGATTTTCCCGAATCTCACGAGGAGACGGAGAGTGATAAAAAACTATTTAATAAATTTGAAAAAATCCTTGAAGTGAGAGAAGAATTTCACAAGGTATTAGAAGCCGCTCAGGCAGATGGCTTTATCGGAAATTCTCTTGAGGCGAGAGTTCTTATAAAAAGTGATGTAAAAGAATTGAAAGAATTGGAAGAGTATTTGAAGGAGATTTTTATTGTATCTCAGGTGGATTTTGTATCGGAGATAAATTCCAGGTATTCGTTTGAGGGTAAACTCGGAACGTATGGAGTCGAAAAGGCAGAGGGGAAAAAATGTTCAAGGTGTTGGATGTTTTCGGTGAGTGTCGGTGGCGATAAAAAATTCGATACCCTTTGCGAAAGATGTATTGAAGTCGTAAAAGGAGGAAATTTTGAGCTGGACTATTGATTATGATTATTTTGAGAGGAAGTTGAAAAAAGAGAGAGAAGAGGTGCTTGAAGAAATAAGAGCTTTGGAGCCGAAAGTGGAAGGCAATCCCTTGGAAGACGGAGAGGAAAATACTCCTTTTCCAACTCATATAGCGGATATAGCCGATATCGAGATTAGAATTGACAGAGACTCTTATATAATCAATCAACTTACGCAAAAACTCAAAGATGTCGATGCTGCTCTGCAGAAAATTGCAGATAAAGAATACGGATTTTGCGAGGATTGTAGTGAACAGATAAGAAAAGAAAGGCTGAAAGCTTTACCGTTTGCCAGATGCTGTAAATCCTGTGCCGAAAAGAGGGAAAAAGTACCTTGGAAAGAAGAACGTTTGTAGGTTTTAAGCAAAAATTATATTTTTATCCAATCTTTCTTTTTGTGCTTGCCCTTGACCAGTTCACAAAGAGATTGATTGTCCGATCTATGTTCTACGGGGATTCCAAAAACATAATAGGTAGTTTTGTACGGTTTACCTATATAAGAAATCCGAATTCCGTTTTCGGACTCAGAGTCGGAGGAGCCGGCGTTTCCACCACACTTACTATAATCGCATTTATATTTGTTGTGTCCATGTTTTTGAAAAGCGAAACTAAATTTTCTCTTGTAAGTTTGTCTTTTATAATAGGCGGTGCGCTTGGAAATCTTACGGACCGTTTGCTTTATATGGAGGTTATCGATTTTATCGAAGTAGGTGCAAGAGGATGGTACTGGCCAACTTTTAATGTGGCGGATTCTTTTGTGACAATAGGATTAATCTTGCTCATTATTTATTTTATCTTTATCGACAAATTTAATAAAGAGACAGAGTCTCCTAAAATGTAAAAATCAAATATTAAAATGGAACAATACAAATCAAAATTCAAATATTCAGCTTTTTGCTTTTGGCTTTTAGCTTTTAGCTTTTTAATAACACCATATGAAAGCTAAAGGCGAAAGGCTAATAGCTAGTGGCTTTGATAATTTTTGGTTATCGTTTTTCTTTTTAAATTTTAATATTTTATTTTGACTATGGGTCTTTTAGCTTATCAGCTTTTATATGTGCAGCTTCCTTTGATTCTTTTCCCTTTTCCCAAACAGGACTTTCGTGAGTTTACCTGGTTTGATATGACTCCTTCTATTGGGATATATCGCTACGACGAAGATCTTTTGGCGCAGTTTGAAACCCAGAAATATCTTAACCGTTCGATACTTGGAGAGGGAGATTATTTTTTGCTTTCCGGTAGAGAAAAGTACGATAGCATTCCTTATTCATATTTCAGGACGGTTAACGGTGGTTATAGATTGCTTCATTTGCACTTTGATAGGGATCTGGGTTGGGGAACATGTTCCGGAGGATTGTTCGGGCTTAGAGGTGCCGGAGGAGTTCTTAAGGGGTACGGCTCTTTTTCTTTACCCTTTATCCTGAATGGCAATATCTCTACTTCTATATATGAGGATATTCTGAATTTTTCCTTGAATTGTGATTATATGTATTTTGAAACTACGAAAGACAAATGGTTCGGTTATTTGAAGTTGGGTGATGCGAGAGTGGGTGTGACTCACGATGACAGAGAATTTATATCGTATCTATTTCGTCCGAGAGACCCTATTTTTCTTGTTATGGTGAACGTTGTAGGTGAGGGTTTATTTACCGAAAGGGATTTTAAAACGGAAGATTTCTTTATTGCTCCTATTTATGTTTTGTCTCTCGATAATTCGGTCTATTGTGTTATTTCGGAGAATTTGGATAGTTCGGTAGTTGGTTTTAAATCAAGATACGGCGGCTTAGAGGCTGGTCAGGAGGATTGTTTGCTTACCATAAATAGTGATCTTTTGAAAGCCTTCATTGATTACTCTTATGATGATCGTTCATTTAGGGGAGCTGTAGAAGGGATTTTAAAATATTCTTTTTATAATAAAAAAATAACTCCCGGAGTCCAGGCTACTTTATACGATTATGAAAAATTTGATTTTGAACTGAGTTTGAAGATTCTTGAGGTAGAATTTTTCTGGGATATGACCGGTGTTACATTTGACGGTTATTACGATAAACAATTCTGGGGTGTAGAGGCTTTCTTTTCGTTTT
>CAZGBM010000090.1:0-6115 GCA_964523975.1 uncultured bacterium
TGGTCCATATTCCGAGGATTCTGTGCCTTGTCGTTTGAGGTTTGTTTGTGATAATTGAAATCGGGCTACCGACCAGGCGGTTCAACAATGTAGATTTGCCTACGTTAGGTTTTCCGATGATTGAAACATATCCTGCTTTCATACAAGCAAATATATCCCTAACACTTATAAAGTCAAGGGAAAGCAGAATCCGCGTACGCGGCACAAATGGGACAGAGTCGCTTGCAGTCCTTTGGGGTTTGAATTCCCTTGATTTTGTTTTCCTCGAAAATTAAATATCAAAAATTAAAAAGCAAAATGACAAATAAAAATGCAAAATTTTCACTAATAGAAAATACGGAGCCCACCTATCCCTTAACCCAAATATTTAAACCACAGAGAGCACAGAGTCTTTTATTGTTTTTTCCCCAACAACCCACACGAAATTTGACAGGATTAACAAGATTAACAGGATTTATTTTAAAAAAACAAAATGAAAATGCGTTGTGAGGGTGGCTCAGTGTTCTCTGTGTGTTCTGTGGTGACTTTTTTCAATTCATTTTTGAATTTTGATTTGTCATTTTTCATTTTGATATTTGATTTTTGCATTTTAGCGGCTTTGCCGCTATATTTATTGTCTCTTTAAAATTGTCAAATCCTTAGTCGTTATAGCCAGTATTTTTCTCCCGCGGTGCAATATTGCTACTATTTTTACTTTTGCTTCGTTGACTCCGTCGGGAAGTTTATTTGCCTCGAATTCCCGATTTAGAATGATTTTACCTGCACTTTGAGGAATTACTCTCCAGGTTACTGTATAAGCGGGGATATTCGTATTTAATGACAAAGGTATTCTGAACCCTTCTATTACTTGCTGTGCAGTTGTGTTAATTGAAGCGTTGTAATTGCTAGAAACGTCTTCGAAGTAAACCCCGCCGTCTCCTAAACTTGCTCTTTGTTCTCCTATAACTACGAATGCTTTTCCCGGTCTGATGTTGATTTCCGCCCTAGGTTCGGCTACTATTACACCTGCGCCAAGTCTTCTTGGAATAAAGACGCCGTTATTATTGACAGTTCCGAGATCCTCCGGTATTACTTTCCATTGTAAGGCAATATCTTGTACATCCGTTACTCTAAACTGAAATTCCTGACCAATATCATTGCTGTCGAGATACTTGAAAGAAGGTATTATCTCCAAAGATTTCATTGATTCGGAGCTTATATAAATATCGGCAGAAGCAACTCCTTTGCCGAATCTTTCAGGCAGGATGGCTACGACTCTGCCTTTCGTGGGTATTTTGCCGGCGATAAACGTGCCGTCTTTTCGTATGATTCCGCATCTTTTGGGTATTACTTCCCAGCGTACGGGAACATTTATGTTGCCGAATCCTTCAGCTTCGACTTTGAAATGTACTGTTTCTCCGGTTTTAAGCTCTGCGGATTCGGGAATTATTCGAAGCCCCACCTCACCGCTTACTATTACAATAGCACGCGCCTCATAGCCGTTTTGTTCTGCTATCACGATTGCTTTTCCTGGAGATACGGCAGTAAATAAACCTGAGGAGCTTATCTCTCCTACCTTTTCCCCTTGGACCTTCCATATTACTTTTTCTGTTCCTTCGACTGTGAATTGTACCGTTTCTCCTGTTTTTACCCTTTTGAACTGTGGTTTTATTTTAATGTCGCTCAATTTCCCTTTTACTCTTATAAATGCCGTTTTTATCTCTCCGTTTTCCAGAACGGCAATCACCCTGCCTTTACCGGCGTTTCGGGCAATAAAAACGCCATTTTCAATGTTTCCGATATTAACAGGGAAACATTTCCATTGCCTTACTTTTCCGCCGGCGATCGTGAATGTTGTTTTTTCTCCTTTTTGCAAAATTGCAAACGATGGAAATATTTTCGCTCTTTCCGTATCGCTTATCCGGATATAGGCGAACCCGGTCACATATTTACCATTTATTTTGCTTCTGCATCTCAATACGCCTTTCCCTTCTTCGGTTGCTATAAAGAAATCACCCTGAATTTTCCCGAGGGAAGAAGGCGTAACGCTGAACGTCGATTTGGCTTTTAGTATTTTCCCTTCATCATCCAAAAGTTTGACGGAAAAAGGTATTTTTTCACCCACTTTACCCTCGATAGGGTTCGGTAATATATGTAGTTCCAAAGATAATAATAGAAAAATAAACATCATCCCTCCTTATAAAAAGTGATGCCCTTTTCTTCCGGAGTTTTTATTGAAAGGTAATGAAATCCTTCTTCCAGTGGCGGTAAGGAATCACTTCCTATATATATGACATTCGAATCTGGTGTTTTTGTATAATAAGTAATTTCTTCGCCATCCAGGCTAATCTCGATTTTTTCTGCAGGGTTTTCCAATACCAGTACAATTTCGAAATCTTCCCCAACGACCGAACCTTCTTCGGGGAAGACAAAATGGGTTTCTTCTAAAGAGACTTCAGGAAGGGCTTCTTCTGAAGCTATTCTTGAAGCGGCAAATGCCACCTTTTCAGATTCGAAATGAGGTGCTAAAGGTTGAGATTCTTTACTTATATCCGTTTTAGGCATACCAGGAGCTTCGACTGCTCCGCCCGATGGAACTTCTTCGATTTGCTCTGCCCGAGCAAAGTCTGCTTTGATATCCGGTAACTTCGCTTCCGGCGTTTTGGCAACTTCCGTTTTTGGAACTTCTGTTTTGGCTACTTCCGAGGGAGGTTTCGGAATAGGTTTTTCGTCTTTAGCTATATATTCTTTCTTTTTGTCCGAGGAAGTATCAACACTTTTTTGAATCTTTATTTCTTTCGAGGTTCCTTTTTCGTAGGTTTCTTTAATTTCTCCTGTGGTCAATATTTTTTCATTGTCCTGTAGATTGAAAAGAATTGTAGTAAATATAATGAAAACAGCTGCAGCGCTTACAGCCAGGTATTTCCATCTGATAATTACTGGCTTGGGTTCTTTTTGAGTGGTGTTTTTAAGTATCTTATCAATTAAATATTCGGGGCATTCGATTTCTTCTTTTGTGGAACGTAACGTTTCCAGGAGATTATTCCTTTCTTTTAGTTTTCCTTCGCATATTTTGCAGGTTTTTAGATGGTCTTTTAAATCTTTTTTTTCTTTATCGCCAAGACCATCATCAAGGTAACCCTGAATTAATTCTTCATATTTTTTATGGTTTTTCATATTTTTTCCTTTATTAGTTCCTCTAGTTTTGTAATAGTTCTATGTAGCCTCGAACGTACCGTACCAATTGGGATCTTTAGTATTTGAGATATGGTTGAATAATCATGGTCCTCATAATATCGGAGTATTAAAATTTCCTGGCATTCTCTGGGGAGAGAAAAAACCATGCTTTTGACAAGCTTCCGGTCGGACTTCTGAAGCAGGTGTTTTTCAGGGTTATCTTCCGTCGCAGGAGGCGTAATGTCATCGACCGAAACAACTTTTTCCTGACGGGCTTTTTCGTGCCTGTATCTGAATACGGTATTAAGAGCAATTCTATAAAGCCAGGTATAAACGGAAGAGTCTCCCCTGAAAGACTTAAATCCTTTCCAGGCGCTGGCAAAAACGTCCTGGGTTAATTCTTTTGATATCTCGTAATTATTCGTCATATTATAAATCATTTTATAAATCCTTGCAGTGTGTGTTTTAACGATGTTTTCGAACATTTCTTTACTTTCTTCATTGTCTTTCCTCTCCCTTAGTTTCATTTTTCTATTTAGATAATAAAAACCCAGGTTAGTTCCCTAAAAATCGTATTCATATATAATTCTTAGCAGGTGTTCCCTGTATCCGTTTTCCAGGCATGGATAGTAGTTTATATTGATGTTCCCGAAATTTTCAAAAGAGAATATTGCATCTAAAGTGAGGTCGAAACTTGTGCTTTCGCCATAAGTGTAAGTATAAACACCGAAAGATAAAATATTCTTTTCCAGATACCAGGAGATATTTGATAAAATCCTGAAAGAAGTTGTTTTTTCGATGTAAGTAGTTTTTTCCTGCCCTGCCGTGCTTTCCATATGAAAAGGTCCAAGGATAGATTCGACCCCGAGCCCGATATACCGGTATTTTTCGTCATAAAATTCAGGGTATTTAGCCCACTCGTATTCCGCAAGGGGAGAGAAATAATCGTGTATATACCATTTGAGCGATTGGTTCAGAGATATTGCCCAGGTGTCGTTTTCTTCATAGGCGAGGTAATCGAAGTATGTCGAAAAGGGTTTGTCTCCGTATGCTCCGTTAGCAAAAACAGATATTCTTCCGGTATAGAGGTATGAGTTGCCGAGTGTCAAATATCCTTCTTCGACTTTTCTGATGCCGGCTTCGATGTTGTTAAGGTTCGACTCGTAAATTATTTTCCCTTCGAAAGCTTTTCCTGTCAGAGTCGAATCCTCGTAAAGATTCGGATTGCCGCTGGAGAAAGCCGCTTTTGCGCCCACAGAAAAACTCCGGTTTATTTCCAATTCCGATTCTCCCGATAATACGAGAGATTTCTGGGGGTCGGCAATCGTAAAAGCTATTATATTTGAAGTATCGTCTACGCCGTAAAAAGCTGTGAGCCCGAAGAGAGAAGGACCTTTTTTGAAGGTTGTTTTCCCGCCCAGGAGCCAGCGGGGATACTCGGCAAATAAAGTATCGTAATTATCCGAATATAAAATAATGGGAACGAAAAATAAATTGCCCGCGTTTATTTCACCGGAAAATCCGAAACCTCCCGGAGAATATATAGTTAATTCATTTAAATAAGGGGAGATATATCCGGCTTCCAGATAAGTTTTTTCTCTTAAATAGCTTAAGTATGGATACCAGTTCTTCTGGTATTCCGGGTCATGATACAATGAAACTCTTAAGGAGTTTTTATCTTTGTAAACGGAAAAATCCAGTCCCATAAGTGCCTCGTTTTGTCCGGTGTATGAACTGTCCGAGAAGTAGGAGTTCTGATTCCCTATTGAAAGATTTCCCGTAAGAATATAAGGGATTTCTTCCTTTTCTTCGGTTACAGAGAAAGAAAGCTCTTCGGTTTCTTTTTCTATTTTTACTTTTATATTGTGCTTACCTTTGGATAGATTATTGATTTCCGAAAAAAAATAACCCGAGTTAGTTTCTCCGTTAAGGGGTGCTCCGTCTAATAATACGACTATCGATTCTTCGGCAAGCGGAGGGTCGAATAAAATGGTTATATCGAAAGGAGTGGAGGTCGAATCCTGCGGAGAAACAATAAATATGGTGGAAACGATTATTTCTAACATGATTTTAGACTATTTTATAGTTTTTGGGGTGTACAGTCAACCCCTTTTTTGATTTGCCACGAAGGCAAGAAGAAGTCGCAAGTCTAGAGTCGTCAGACAAAAACCCAACACACAACCAATTTTTTCACATGTAGAACATGTAGTATTTATAGTTTTTGTTTTTTTTCTAAATCCTGATTTCCAAAGCCTAAATCTTATTTAAGAACAAATAAATGACTTTAATCGTTGAATATAAAGTTAATTGAAATATATTATATATGAGACTACCAATTAAGCACGTTTTATGAAATTTTTGGGGGGAAAAGAATTTTAAGGGGTTTTTATGGTAATTTATGAAGTTAAAGGGAATCGTTTTTGGGCGAACTTTTTGAGATTGTTATTGGTAGGTCTTGGGATTGGATGTTTTTATTTGATTTCCTTTCTATCTTCTTCACCTTTTGTATCACCATTTCTTTTGTTGTTGGGCTTATACTTAATATTTATGTCGATTTTTATAAAAATACCAGAACTTAAAGTAGATTATGAAAAGTTTTTTATAGAAAGACACGGGTACTTCAAAATATTTAATGAATGTCAGGAATATAAATACACAGATATAAAAAGTGTCGAATATGTTGAAGGATATTTCAGCATTAAAGATTTTTTTTATGTATTTCTTGGAGCTCCTCTTTGGTCGACTTCAATATCCGATTCAGATAAAATGAATACAATCAAGAAAGATGATACAGAAGAAGAAATAGTAAGAATAGGAAGTCGAGAAGCGTTTAAAAAAGCTATAGAGATAATTAAGGGAAATATAAGAGATTAGGTAAGCTTTTGGGATTTTTTATATTAAAAGATGGATATAGAAAATATTCTGTTTGACCTTGACGGGACATTGACTGACCCGAAAG
>CAZGBM010000091.1:0-5939 GCA_964523975.1 uncultured bacterium
CCTTATACACTCGACCCGGCGATTCCTTTGCATCAGTAATAAAAAATTCTTTAATTATCATATACTATCCTCCTTTTTTGTATTTACCAGGTCGCATCTCAACAATTGATAATCTTCTGACATATTAATATCAAGATTCTTCTTCACCATAAGATACAAAAAGATAAGAAAAACCCCTCAATAGTCAAGGGATATTTTTAGTGTTTCCTTTCGTAGATTCTTCGAATCTAAGATAAATGGTTAAATAGAAAAATAGTCAAATAGTAAAAACTAAAAAATCTACAGTATCTACACGTTCTACATGTTAAAAAAATTGGGGATGTAGGCGGTGTTTTGAACAACAAAAAATCCTGTGAATCCTGTTAATCCTGTCAAAATATTTGGGTGTGGTGGGTTGGAGTTTTAAACAACATTATTTTTTTCTTTGTGCTCTTTGTGTGCTTTGTGGTTCAATATCTTTTTTAGGGTTGCGGGGTTGAGATTTAAACAACAATAAATTTGGTTGTGTGGAGTGGCTCTGCGTTCTCTGTGTCTCTGCGGCGGTAAACCCTTTTTAATCCTCTTGACTATTTTAACCATTCTTATAAATTAAAACCGATATGCGCTTAAAAGAAATAAGAATATCGGGATTCAAATCTTTCCCCAGGAAAACCTGTTTTGATTTAAAAGAAGGAATAACCTCGTTTGTAGGTCCGAATGGCTGCGGCAAGAGCAATATCATCGATGCCATAAAATGGACCCTCGGAGAGATGAGTGCCAAATCCTTACGAGCGGAAGGAATGGAAGACCTCATCTTCACGGGTACAGAAAAACGCCCGCCTGTAGGTATGGCGGAAGTTGTTCTTCTCTTCGAAAATAACGGCGGAATACCTATGGATTATGACGAGGTAGAAATAAAAAGACGCTTCTTCCGTTCCGGTGAAGGAGAGTTTCTGATAAACGACACTCCCTGCCGTCTTCGCGACATACAGGACCTCTTTGCCAACACCGGTCTAAAATCAGCCATTTTAAACCAGGGGCTGGTCGAAGATTTCCTCATTTCGGATTCGGAATTAAGAAGAGAAATTTTCGAATCTATCTCCGGCATAAAAAAATACCGCGGGGACAGAAAAGAAGCCCAGAACAAACTCATTTCCGTTTCCGGGTCTCTCGAAAAAATCGAAATCATTCTGAATGAAAAAAGAACCATCGCTCGTTCTCTGAAAACGGAAGCCAACAGAGCCAAAAGATACCATAATTATAAAGAAGAATTGAAAGAGAAATCCATTATAGTAGCCAAACACCAGTTGTTCGAAATAGAAAACATATTAAATGAAAAAGAAAATAAAATCGCCGAACTCGTCAAAACAATGGATGAAACGGAAAGCATAATCAACAAATGGGAAAGCGAAATAAAAATCGGCGAAGAAGAACTGAAAGAAAAAAGAGAAGCATACAGATTAAGAGGAAACGAAATACAGAACATTCAGGAAAACACATCTGTTTTAAGAGAAAAAAAAGCAGGTAACGCCGGCGAATTACGGCACATAGATAATTACACCAAAGATTTGCCAAAAGATATATCCGCTATCATAGAAAATCTTCAGAATGATATGGATAACATCGAGGAAAAAGAAGATGGTCTGAATTCCCGGATACTGACCTCCAAAGAGAAAATAGAGAAAATAGAAAAAGAATATTCGGAAATAACCTCCGCAATAGAAACACTTAAAGGAAAAGATATCTCGCTGACAGTAAAAAAAGAAGAGCAGAATCTCCGTTTGAATTCCCTCGATGAAAACCTGAAAGAATATAAAAAAGAGACCAGCAACGAAAATACAAAAATAAAAGAAATTAATTCACGCAAAAATGAAATTACAGACAAATTAAAAGAAAGTACGAAAAAAATAAATGATTTGAACAAATCAATCGAAAAATCCGAAGACGAAAAAACGACAATTCTCCGCAAACTTCAGGAAGCAACATCCGAAAACGAAAGAATCGAAAGAGAAATAGATTTCTATAAGAACATAGATATCGAAATATCGAATGAAATGAGGAAAGTCAACGAAAAATTCAACTTGCCTTTGCTCTCCGATAATTTAGAAGTAAAAAAAGGTTACGAAGCCGCAATAGAAGCAATATTCGGAGAAAAAGTAAAAAGTGCTGTCGGGAAATCCGAAGAAATAATAAAAGCCCTGGATTTTATCAAAAAAGAATCCTTAAAAGGCGGAATATTTGCGATAAAAAGCGAAGCAGGAACCGAAGAAAACAAAGGCATGTCAGAAGTCGTATCGGGTAAATTTTCGCACATCCTTCAAAAAGAACTTTCGAAATATAACTTTGCCGAAACCCTCGAAGAAGCTCTAAAAAAGTCAAAAGATAAAGGCGGATTCTGGGTAACGAAAAACGGAGATGTCATAAACGACAATTTCATCGTACTTTCCAAAGATAAAAAAGGAATATTAACAATAAGAGCAAAAGAAAGAGAACTCTCCCTGGAGAAAAACGAATACGAGACCAAACTCAATAAGCTCGAAGAAAAAAGAAACGGGATTATCGACGTTACAAACCAGCTCAAAAACAAACTGGAATACGAAAACAGCGAAAGAGAAAAACTCGTAAACACAATCTCCGAATTCGAATTCGGAATCAGCCGGGTAGAACTAAAAATCGAATCGATCGAAAATAATATTGCCGATACGAAAAAAGAAATCGAAGAAATAAAGAAAACGATCGAAGAAGAAGACAGGGAAAAAGAAAATGTTAAAAAGACGCTTTCGCTCAGTTCGAAAAGACAGGCAGAATTAAAAGAAGAAAAAGAAAAAGCAGACGAGGAACTTAAGAAAGTAGAAAAAATAAAAGAAACGATATCGGGTAAAGAAAACAAAATAAGAGATAACATAGGTAAATTGAAAGAAGGCTTAAGACTCACTCAGAGAAAAGAAAACCTGGAAAAAGAAATCGAGGAACTAACGGTCGTTATCGAGAAAGAAACAAAAAAGCTTGAAGATTTAAAGACCGAAAACGCGACCTTATATGAAGAAATACAAAAAAAGGAAAAAATCCTCGACGAGAAAAAAACAGAACAAGCATCAACGCAGGAAAACAAAGACAAGATGGAAAAAGAATTATCCGATTTGAAAATGGGCGTTTCGGAAGAAAAATATAAAAAGAACGGTCTCCGGAATGAAATATTCAAGGAATTCGGAGTCGAAATCAGCGGCGAGAAAGTAGAAATAGGAGAAGAAATTTACGAAAGTATAGATACGCTAAAAAAGAGGATCGAAACCCTGTATCCGATAAACCCGCTCGCCTTAACTCAATACGAAGAAAAACAGGCTGAACTGGATAAAATCGAAGCGGAACGCGCCGATTTAATATCATCGAAAAAAGACATAGAGGAAACCATACAAGAAATAGACACAAAAGCCACAAAAGAATTCAAAGATACTATTTTAAGCATTAAAGAAGACTTTAAATCAATCTACAGTAAACTATCCCCGGAAGGAGAAGCCGATATAAGATTACCAAGCAGCAACATACTTGAATCCGATATAGAAATCCTGGTCAGACCCAGGGGTAAAAGACTCAAAAGTATGGAACTCTTCTCCACCGGAGAAAAAACTCTTGCCGCTGTTGCGCTTCTTCTTTCGGTAATGCGAAAAAGACAATCTCCTATTTACATTATGGACGAAATTGACGCTCCCCTTGACGAAAACAACATCGAGAGATTCAATGATATACTGCGCGAATTTGCGGAAACTTCCCAGATATTGATTGTTACACATAACAGAGCGACCATGGAACACTCGGATTTTATATACGGAATAACTATGGAAGAAGCAGGTATCTCGACAGCTTTATCAATAGACCTTGATAAAATTTAATGAGTCACAAAAACAGAAACATAATCATTAAACAATTATCGGTTAAAATCAAAACTTATTTGTTTTTCTTAATTTTTTTATTAATCGCAGGATGCAACATCGGGAAAAACAACCGGGAAAGTATTAAAACCATAGAAGTAGGAAATCATAGAATAGAAATCGAAATAGCAGATACACCCCAGAAATGGGAAACCGGTCTTTCATACAGAGATACGCTGGCGGAAAACCATGGGATGTTATTCGTTTTTCCCGACGAAAGCAGAAGGGTTTTCTGGATGAGAGGTTGCAATTTCGACATCGACCTCGCGTATATAGAAGCAAACGGCACGATTTCCGAAATTATAACGATGGAAAAAGAACCTCTCGATACTCCTCTCGATTCCCTGAAAACATATCCCTCGCAATCAACAGGAATAAAATTCGCGCTCGAAATGATAGGTGGCTGGTACCAGGAAAAGGGCGTCAACGTCGGGACGAGAATCGACCTCAGTCGATTGTAAAACAGCCATAAAGACACTAAGACATGAAAAGATAGGACGCAGATAAACGCAGATTTACAAGATTTTATTTGAGCTTTTAAAACCCAACCCACAATCCATTTTTCACATGTAAAGAATATAGATTTTTTTGATTTCTATAAGGACTACATGTTCTACATTTGCAAATTTTTTTGTTTTTTTTGCCGTCAGCTGTCGGTTTCTTCTTTTAATACCTAAAACGCCTTGACATTAGATAAGAAAGAAATAAAATTATCCTCAAACAATTTAAGGAGGTTGAATGTTTTTACTGGCTGTTCTTGTTGGAGCAATAGCCATGACGATTCTTGGTAATATTCCTGTCTTGGGAACGATTCTCGCCGGATTTCTGGCAGGGATAATTGCAAAAGGAGTCGGCAGAGGAGCTTTAGCGGGATTTATCAGCGGAACTATAGTGGGAGTACTTGCTACTTTAATTTTTACGGGTATCGGTGGAGCATTCGGAGGGTTACTTGGAGGTCCACCCGGTGCAGTTTTAGGTGCTATATTAGGAGCCCTATCAGGCGGTGTCATTATTATAGCTTCGCTCTATTTCGGAATACTCGGTCTAATAGGCGGAGTTATAGGCGGAGCACTAAGAAGCAAATAATCTTTAATTAAACTTTAGAGACTCTATTCCGACAAAAGAGAATTTACTTTAACCACGATACTATTAGCTAATTCGCTTATATCAGCAACCTTTGAAGCAGAAGTAAGTATATCGACTTTACAATCTTCCGGTTTCCATTCTCCGCCTCCTGAAGTAATTAAAAGCATGACTTCATCAGGATTTTCGATTCTATCGAGATACTCTTTGACAGGCTCCGGCAATTTAAAAGCTTCCGTAGTATGAATAATAATCTGGGCATCCCAATCTTCCTGATCGATTTCATTTAATCCGGAAATATCTATCACACTAATATATACGTCTTCTCCTTTCAATCTGGAAGTAAGAGTATCTACCATAAGATTCTTATATTTGCTTCCTTGAGAAGCAATCAGAATCTTTTTGCTCATGTCGGCGGAACCCACTTCAAAAGATTCCGCTACACCCTGACGATGGATTAGCAAATAAACCCCGGATGCAATTACGAATAAAACGATCAGAGAACTAAGTGCGATTAAAACTTTTTTCAATATTTTTATTTTTCCTCCTTTTTTTTAAAAATTTATACAAAAACTCATTGTCTATCGACCCACAGTATGATTTTATCGTATTTTATTTTGATGTCAATCCCTACCCAACCCAAAATTTAAACCACAGAGAACACCCCGATACAGTCATTCTTCCTTACGGGGCAGGCAGAGAAAAACATAACACACAGAGAACACAGAACCACTCCACACCCCTTTTTTATTTTGTTGTTAAAAAACCCAACCCAAAAACCCTGAATTCTAATTGAACCACAAAGGACACAAAGACCACAAAGATTTTGTGTCGTTTTTTAGCTAACAGCTAAAGGCAAAAGGCAAAGAGCTTAGTTTAACAACAAATCACACGAATAGCACGAATAAAAAAAATATCCTGTCGTTAAAACCCACCCTAACACCCAAT
>CAZGBM010000092.1:0-5852 GCA_964523975.1 uncultured bacterium
TTCTGGGATCATCCTCGGGAATCCCAGCCTCGACCTTACCTACCAGGTCAGCTCCCACATCCGCAGCTTTAGTATAAATCCCCCCTCCAACTCTGGCAAAAAGGGCAACAAAACTCGCACCAATGCCGAACCCGAGAAGAATACTTGTAACCTCAACAAGAGGCAACCCCAATCCAAAATAAAATACCGCGAATAATATCGATATACCGAGAAGAGAAGAACCTACAACCGAAAGCCCCATAACTGAGCCGCTCCTGAAAGCAACGCTTAAGGCACTTCCCAGAGAATCCCTGGCCGCATTCGTTACTCTGACTGCAGCCTTTGTTGCAGTTTTCATCCCCAAGAAACCTGAGAGCCCTGAAAGAAATCCGCCAAGTAAGAAAACCAATGGGATCCATTTAGATTGGACTCCAAGCCCGAAAGCAAGAACAGCAAAAAGAATAGCCATTATAACAAGAAAAATCGCCACAACGCTGTCCTGGACTTTTAAATAACTTAATGCCCCTTCCCTTATGGCATTAGCGATTTCAATCATTCTGGGAGTTCCTTCTTCTTTCTTCATCATTTGCGAATAAAAAAACCAGGCAAAAAGTAGCGCAATTATCGATATACCTGGTACTAACCAGAAAACATTTTCCATAACAACTCCTCCTTTAGAATTATTGAACACACAACAAATTTCGATATAAATAACATATTTTCAATGCTTGTCAAGGCATCCCCCACCATCCATTTTTTTTACCACAGAGGACACAGAGAAAAAAAACACACAGAGAAAAAAGAATATTTTTTGTTTTAAAACTTCCACCTACACAACCCCAAATCAATCTCACACAAAGAACACTAAGACATAAAGGAAAGAATAATGTTGTTTAAAAACTCAACACACAACACAATTTTTCACATGTAGAACATGTAGTACTTGTAGATTTTTGTTGTTTTCGTAAATTCGGACCCACAAATCCTAAAATGCTGACATGGATTTACACGGATAAACACGGATTTTTTTGTTGTTTTTACTGGTACCCGGTATCTGGCATTTGGTACCTGAATATTGCCACAAAGACACAGCGCCACCACAAATTAAAAATTAAATATAAAAATGGAAAATGACAAATCAAAATTCAAAAATGAATTCAAAAAACAAAAAAAATAAAAAATCCTCTCAGTCTGCGTTTATCTGTATCCTATTATTTGGGGGCGTGAGGGGTAAAACCAATACGAAATCTTGTGCTAATCTGTGAAATCTCGTGGTTCCAGTTTTGGCGTGATTGGATTCCAAGGTTGACATATCACTTGATTAGCATACCTATTGAACAGGGATTTATTATGATAAGAAAAAACAAAAAGAATATTATGATGATTTCTGTCCATGGTGACCCTACAGCAGATATTGGTTCAGAGGAACAAGGTGGACAACCTATTTACATTAAGAACATATCAAGGTTATTATCCAAAGACTACGATATTGATATATTTACGAGAAAGAAAGATCCCGAAGAAAATGAAATCACATCTCTTTTCGAAAACGTTAAGGTAGTAAGAATAAAAGCAGGACCAGTTAAATTCGTTCCCAAGAAAGACATCTATTTATACGTTAATGAATTTTTTATGAACACTATAAGATGGATAAAAGAGAATAAGAAGTCGTATTCATTAATCCATTCCCATTACTGGTATTCCGGTAGTGTGGCTTTGAAGTTAAAAGATGCTCTGGAGATACCAATGGTTCATAATTGTCATTCTTTAGGAAGAGTAAAGTATGATATTCTAAAAAAGGCAAAACCGCCCTATGCCGATATGAGATTTTTAGAGGAAGAATTAATACTTAAAAGAGCAAATGCTATTATAGCTTCCAGTCCCCAGGAGGTCAAAAACATTCTCGATCTATATAAAATTTCCGGAGAAAATATAGAATTAATAAGAGCAGGTGTTGACAAGAATTTGTTTAAACCTATTTCTCTGACAAAGGCAAAAAAAATGACCGGCTTAAACTATAAAAATTTAATTCTATTTGTGGGAAGAATTACCAAAGCCAAAGGTTTATCAATCCTTATTAATGCTCTATCAGAGGTAAAAAAAGGGTTCAAAGATGATATAAAATTGATAGTAATTGGCGGAGACGTTTCAGGAATTATGCACTCGGAACAGGAAGAGCAGGAAAAGGGAAGATTAAAAAAACTAATGAAAACTCTTGATATCGAAGATGATGTTATGTTTCTCGGAGCTGTCGAACGAGAAATATTACCTTATTATTATTCTATCGCAGACATCTGTGTAATTCCATCACTATACGAAACCTTTGGTCTGGTAGCCGTAGAAGCCATGTCTTGCGGTACTCCTGTTGTTGCATCCAGAGTAGGAGGTCTTAGAGATACTATAAAAGAAGGATATTCGGGTTTGCATTTTGTACCCGGTAGGGCGGATTCCCTGGCTAAAGCCTTACTAAATCTTCTTGAGTATCCAATAAGATTAAAAAAGATGAAAACTAATGCCAGAAAAAGAGCAGCTATTGAATTTACCCTTGAAAGAACGGCAAGACAGATAAAAGAATTGTACGCTGCCCTGCTTTTTTAAATATTATGAATTATATTCTTATATCCGACCTTGATGATACATTAATTGGTAACGATGAGAGTTTACAAAAATTAAATCATTTTATATCATCTGTAAGAGAAAAATTTTTTCTGGTTTACTCCTCGGGCAGATTTAAAGAATCAATACTTGAGGTTGTAGAAGAATATAGGCTTCTTCAACCTGATGCAATTATTTCAAACGTAGGAACTGAAATATATTATTCGCCATACTGGGATGAAGATAAAAGTTGGGAAAAACTCATTGGTAAAGACTGGCAAAAAGAAGAGATACTGTCGCTTTTGAAAAAATTTCCCGTTGAATCTCAACCCTACGATAAAAAATTTACAGCTTCTTATTATGTGGAAGACGAATCAGTCGTCGAAGAGATAAGAAAGAATCTCAAAAATTTTAAGGTCCAAATAATTCACACAAAAAGTTATCTGCTTGATATAATACCCAAAAAAGCAGGTAAAGGAAATGCCGCAAGATATCTTAAAAAAAAGAAAGCGCTTTCTACGATATGTTCAGGTGATTCCGAGAATGATATTGATATGTTAACAAAATGCGATTTTAGTATACTTGTGGGAAATGCTGAAGAAAGAATAAAGAAACAGCTCTTAAAATACGATAAAATATATCAAGCTACTTCCGAATATGCTTCGGGAGTCATAGAAGGCTTGCGTTTTTTTAAAGCAACTGACTGAGGGCTCAAGAATGAAAAAACCAGAAGACAAAGAAAAAACAATAAAAATATCCTATAATAACTCGGTAGAATTTCTAAGAAAATGTTCTACTAAACATGGATTCATCGCTTCTGTTACCGACCTTGAAAATTATCGCAGAATATGGGCAAGAGATGGTTGTATCATAGGTTTAGCCGCTCTATTAAGCGGAGAAAAAGATTTAAAAGTTACTTTTAAGAGAACTTTAATAACTCTAAGCAAATATCAGGGAAGGCAGGGTCAAATCCCGAGTAACGTAGATGCAGAAAGAAAAAGAGCAAGTTATGGGATGACCTCCGGAAGGGTTGATGCTTCTTTATGGTATATTATTGGATTTGGGCAGTATTTTAAACACACAAAAGATAAAAGATTCTTAGAGAAAAATATCGCCATTTTAGATAAAACTGTTAATATACTTGAAGCGTGGGAATACAATGAAAAGGATTTTATTTTCATTCCCGATTCCGGTGATTGGGCAGACGAATCTCCAAGGCATGGTTATATCCTCTATGACCAACTTCTCTATTATCAGGCACTTTGCGAATATTCTTACATTCTAAATGAAATAGGGAAGCCGAGTAATTATTGGGAGAGAAAGAATCAACGATTGAAGAAAAAAATATCAACCAACTTCTGGATGAAAGAAGAAAATATTGACGAAAAATATGTCTATCACCCGGAGATTTTTGATAGTTCTTACAGAAGACTCAAAGGAAAACAGAAATTCTGGTTAGAGAATTTTCACCATCATGCTATATATAAAAGATTCGATGCTTTTGCCAATATTCTAACGATTCTTCTGGGCTTCTCCGATAAGAATCAAGCCGAAAAAATCTTTAACTATATATCTGATATTTTAGGTGCAGGTTATCTGGTACCCGCTTTCTTCCCTATAATTTCACCTAGATACAAAAAAAAGTGGAAGGAGTTAAAAGGCAGTTATTCTTTCCATTTTAAAAACCGACCTTATCATTCTCATAACGGTGGACTCTGGCCAATGTTAACCGGATTTTATATTGCCGCTTTAATCAAACACGAAAAAAAAGAACTGGCATACAAGTATCTGATTAATACTAATTTAGCAAATTCAATGAATAAGAAAAAGGATGGTTGGGGGTTTTTTGAATATCATCACGGTCTTAGAAGGACACCCGAAGGCACAAAAGGTATGGCATGGAGTGCTGCTGCCGGGATAATTGGTTATAAGGCTCTACAGGGGGTAAAGATTTTCAGATAATTTTATTTTTTTTACCACAGAGAGCACAGAGAAAAAAAGAATATTTTTTGTTCTAAAACTCCCACCTCCACAATCCCAAATCAATCTCACACAGAAACACGAAGAACACAGAGAATTTTTTGTTGTTTTTTTTGACGCAAGACGCTCAACACATGACTCATGACTCGATTTACCATTTCACATTTCAATGCCTGCCCTGTTAAATCCTGCTGCCTTCTTCGACCTCGTATCTTCATGGCGCGCGATTACGATCGGGTTCTATTTGGTATTCCAAAGGCATAGCGAATGGCGCCGGTTGGACAGTGATCCACGCAGTTTCCACAAAGGATGCACTCGGCACTCTCCAACATCCCCCTCCGAACCATTGCTGCAACAGGCAGACTCTTCGGACAATGCAGATCACACCTCCCGCAATCCTTGCAGGCGGCAGGGTTGCCAACCAAATGCAAGGAAGGCCATCTGAACTTCTCTTTGATTCTCGTTCCGATGATCATGACAGGTGCTACCCAGCACAGGTAATGGCAGTTCGCGAATCGGCCCAAGAGCAAGGCGAGCGGAACAATGATCGCCACCCCCCCGACTAACAAGAAGATGTCTTGCAGATGGGACCTCCGATCGACACCAAAGAAGGGCTCGACTGCGTGGAATCCGCCGGCGCGATAGGCCATCAAGCCAATCACACCTGCCAACGCGGCGAAAATCATGTACTTGATTTTGTCTCCTCTCCCGCCTCGGCAGCGTTTGCGGACGACCACAGAGCAGGCTTCGTTGATCGCGGCTCCAGGGCAACACCAACCGCACCAAGCACGACCGAAGAATAACGCCCCCAGAAACAGCAGCGCATAAATAAGCAAACTGCCGTTGACGATGCCCTGGGAGGCTGCTACGATAGCCAGAACGGGTGAAAAGAACAGATGGAAGAGTCTGTACTGGAAGAGAACAAACATCAGAACCAGCAGGCTCTTTCGGACGCGCTGGCGGTTAATCGTCATTAGCTAGCCCCAAAGACAGCACCAAGCCATAATTCGCCCAACATAGTTTATATGTACTAATATTAATCACAAAGACTCCATTGTTAAGCCGTATAAACCGATTTCAATATTTCTGGTTACTTCCATATACACCATTATTATAAATAAAAATCACATCATTGTCAATATAACATAACCACAGATTCCACAGATTTACACAAGTTTTTTTGTTTGTTTTTTTCGACTAATGACTGGTGACTGAAGACTAGAGACCACGTTTCTTTTCGCATTCCAATGCCTAACCCTGTAAATACTGTTAATATGAGCTAATGTCACAGTGTCAAG
>CAZGBM010000093.1:0-5175 GCA_964523975.1 uncultured bacterium
CTGTGAGTTTGTTTTTTCTCAGTGTACTCTGTGGTTAATTTTAAAGAATACCTGCGGAAGGGGGGACTCGAACCCCCACGGCTATTCACCACTGGACCCTGAACCCAGCGCGTCTACCGGTTCCGCCACTTCCGCTATTTTCTGAAATATAGCTAATCATTTATTGCTGTCAAGAGTCCACTACCCCACCATATTTTTACCACAGAGGACACAGAGATTATTTTTTATACACCCCTGCCTCCTCCCAAGTTTAAACACAGAGAACCGGGTGCAGAAAAGCTCCACCTAATGTAAAAATCAAATATCAAAATGTAAAATTACAAATCGAAAGTCAAAAATTTATTCTCACACAAAGACACGGAGACACAAAGAAAAAAAGATTGTGTTGTTTTAGAAACCCCTCTCACAGCCCCTAAAAGTAGCCACGGATGAACACGAATGTACACCCTTGTACTGTCGTTCCTCTCTACAGGGCAGGCAGGTATAAAAAAGTATTTTATTGTTTTAAACAAAATAAAATTTGGGATGGGTGGTTGGGTAATCCGTGTCCACCAGTGGCCAATTAATCTGGGGGTGAGGTTGGGTAATTTAAATCCTAAAAATCTGTGTTTATCTGCGTGCTTTTTTTTTGCAAAAAAGTTGACTTACAGTGTTTGGAATAAATGGTTTTTCTAAACGGCTTGACAAATAGTTTCTCTTGAATATAATTTTTATATGGTTTTGAAGAGATTCTTATGAGTATCCAGATAAAAGATTATTCTTTTGAAGGGCTTTATTCTTCACCGTCACATCTCGAAGAAGAGCCGGGTGTATTCGTGGTCTTATGTAAGACGTATGAGAAAAATGAGGTTGTCGATGTTGGCGAATCGGAAAATGTTAAGTCGAGAGTCGAGGATAACGAAAGGTCTAACTGTTGGAGACGTAACTGTGAGAGTAGTTTAGCCTATGCCGTTCTCTATACTCCTGAATTGACGGAGAAAGAAAGAATGATGATAGAATATGAACTCAGAGACGAATACAATCCGGTTTGCGGTAGAAAATTGTAATCCGGGCATAAAAATCTTTAAATTTTTAATACTCTGTGGATATTAATTATAATTCTTTAGCCTTAAAATATTAACAGTTCAAAAGGAGGAAAGGGTGAAAAAATACTTTTTCTTAATGATGGTGGCAATGATGGTTTTCGCCCAGGAAAATCTCACAAAGGTCAAAACTGACCGCAGAGTCGAGAGTAATTTATCTACGCTTTTCGAAACATTACCTGAGCGTATTGAAGTATTTGTTACTTCCGATAGCATATATATTATTGAAGCTTTTTTCCCTGACAAAAAATCGGTTAAGAAGATGACGTCTGCCGAGTACCGTGATTTGGTTGTAAGAAAGCCGTCAAAGATGGTGACGCTTGAAAGTGCTCAGATATCCTATCTGGTGGGGCAGACATTGCTTGGTCTGGGTCTTTATTCGTGGAGCTTGCCTGTGATGTTTAGTGAGGATGATTTTAGTGAGGGTTCAGCAACAATAGCTCTTTTAACACCATTATTGTATACATCGACCTGCTTTTTGTTGACCAAAGACCGCCGTATTTCGAGCGGTGCTGCTTATGGTTCGTTCCTGGGCGGTATGGAGGGTGCGTTTCATGGCGGGCTGCTTTTTAAATCCGGAAGGGGAATATTCCCTGTTAGTTTAGCCGAAAACATACTTGATTTTACTCTTGGACAGAACATGGGTTTTACTCCGGCAATGTATCAAAGGAAATTCAATCATTGTGCGTATGGTTATTACCATTATTATACTGTGAAGACATTGTTTGTAGGAGAGGATATTTGGGAAAACAACGAAGATGTCATGCAGCTTGGCTCTCTTCTTTCTCTGGGAGAAGGATATACTTCACTTTACCTTTCGCGAAACTCGGAAAATCTTACATTCGGTGATGCTCTTTTTGAACTTCGACTGAGTGCACTGGGCGCCGAAGCTTTACCGCTTATTCTTGCAACTGTTGACCTGAACCGCAATGAATGGTCGGATGAACGAGTTTATGCGGGGCTCTCTCTGCTTGGTCATGGCGTGGGTTATCTCTGGGGGTATAAATTCACCAGAGATTACGATCTTCCGGGTGCTGCCGGCGCGATGGTCTGGGTTCTTCCGTATCTTGCGCACGCTACAACAGGAGGTCTTGCACTTCTTACCGATAGCGAGAAATTTCTTGATTTTTATCCTGCAATATATCTCGGAACCGATATTTTGCTGACTTTTGCATGCTATAAGGCGTTTGCCAAAAAATCGACGGATGTCGGCAAAGCAGATGTTCCCAATTTCAACATATCGATAAACCCGATGTGTTTTATGTTCAAGGATAAGGATAAAAATTTCGGCAAAATGCCTTTTTTGATGTTCTCTTATAATTTTGATTGACTTGGTTGTAGAGCATGAAGGATTTTGTCTATTAGTCGATTAACAAAAAGAAACGGTGGAGTCAGACCGAAGATAAGAAAATCAAAAAAACGGGAAGTCGAGAGAAGGGCAGATGATTTGCTCGGAACCGATAGCATAAAGACTAACTCTACTAATTCACCGATGCAAAGCATCCCGAGCCACTTGACTTATATACCAAAAATCTTTAGAATTTAAGAAACCAATCGGGAGGGAAAATTGTGTAAAAAGAATCTTATTTGTTTGAGAGTATCCTTTGTATTGATTATACTTAGCTTTGTAAATTGCTTTCTACTTAGAGAAGAGTATCGGGAGAGATTACTTGTTGAAGGTAAGATTGGCTCAGGGCCTGGCGAATTGAGCTGGAAGATGATCGATTTACTGCCTACCGGTCCTATCAGTTTTGGTGTCAACAGAAAGGGAAAGATGTTCGTTCTGGACCTTTTATGTAATCGGATCGTGAATTTTGACCGTGAGGGCAAATATGTCGAAAGTTTTCCGCAGGATATAAATGTATATCTTATGGATATTGCTTTTGATAAGAACAATAATATGTATGTGGAATACTGGTCCGGAGATATAGCAATTTATGATAAAGACATGAATCTTATACGCCTGCTTGATCTTAAAGGTAAAGGGCATCCTATAACACCTATGGAAGTAACCAATCGTAAAACTATTTTACTGATGGACCCCGACGTCAGACGTGGAGATAAGATTATTGAAGTAGACACAAATGGTAATTTTATCAAGGAAAAAGATAATCTAATTGGTTATATTATAACAAAGGGTGAGTATTATATAGGTTCGGATAATAGCGTTTACAACGCAAATGGTAAGCCGGCGTTTTCGATAAAAAAGCTGAAGATAAAGGATGGGCGGCCGGAAATTATCGGGATAGATTCTTTACGGAATATATATTTTAAAATAGGATTGAAAGAATCGCTGGAGGACCGGGTCTTAAAAGTTAGTCCCAAAGGGAGAAGACTGGCGGATTTCCTGATAAAGTATAGTTCGGGTCATTCGGATGTTTGCCGAACTGTGCGGGTTTCCGATGCGGGACACGTTTATGTACTTGATGATGTGGGTGAAAAATTTCAGATATGGGAATATTATCCGGAGTAAGTAAAAAAGGTCGAAATTAATCTCTGAGCATTACCGCAGCGAGCCCCTCGGAAAATTCCCATGCCCAATCGAACCGGGGTTCGATAACCCATTTGCCTGTTTTATCGATGAAACCATGTTTGGAATATTCCCTTACCGCAGCCAATCCTTCCGAGAAATCCCCTACGTTATCGAATTGGGGTTCTATTACCATTTTTCCGGTTCTGTCGATATATCCCCATATACCGTTTAATTTTACAGCTGCTATGCCTTCGGAAAAATTCCCCGCAAAATCGAATTGTTGGTCGAATACTTTCTCACCGGTCTTATCGATAAAAATCAATTCATCGTTTTCTAATACTCTTGCCAATCCGTCAGAAAAAAGCCCGCCTTTGGATTTCATATCGATGTAGTAGTACCTGCTGCGCAGCCAGCCTCTTTTTTTCATATCCGCTTTAGCCATGTCCTTGGGGTCATACCGGGTCCACTCGAATTGCGGTTTGATGACCCATTCGCCCGTATAATCTATATATCCCCATTTACGGTATTCCCATACTTCAGCCATTCCCTCGGAAAAATCTCGAGCCCAATCAAAATCCGGTTCGATAACCCATTTACCCGTTTTATCGATATATCCACGTTTGTCTACCGTCTTACTCAGGATTACTGAGAAAGCCGTAGTCCTTTTAACCCACGCCAATCCTTCATGAAAATCTCCAACATCATCGAATTTCGGTTTGATTACTATTTCGCCTTTTTTATCTATATATCCGTATCGCCAGTTTATACTTACGGCTGCCAGACCTTCGGAAAAAGAACGGGCGACATCGAATTTTGGTTTGATTACTATTTTCCCCGTCGTATCGATATACCCGCATTTGCCGTCTATCTCTACAGCAGCCAGCCCTTCGGAAAAATAACGGGCGGCATCGAACCGGGGTTCTATTACGAACTTACCTGTTTTATCGATGAATCCGTATTTGCCGTCTTCCCCTATCATTGCCAGTCCTTCGGAGAAATGGCCGGCGTAATCGAATTGTACTTCGATTACCGTATTGCCGGTTTTATCGATATAACCCCATTTGCCTTGTATAATTGCCTGTAATGAATCTTTTTGAAAATAAGACGCATCGTCTCCCATTTCATAATCGAATCCGTATCCATCCCCTGACAGTATAAAAGATATCAGCAAGAACAAAAATAATTTTTTCATAATCTTCTCCTTGTATTATATATTATAAAGATTTTTATATTTTTGTCAAAGGGCTTTAGCCGCAAAGGCACAAATCGTTGGTCTGCCGGACCGTTGGTGCGCTAGTCGGTTCAAAAAACCCTCCGTCAGATCCACACACTAAGTCCCTAACGAGAACATTGACTCGCGACGACTCTGTTTGTCAGATTCTAAAACTGGTACAACAAGCATATATATTTGTTTTCTTTATGAACCTTGCGGTTTAATCAGGATTTGGAGTTCGGGAAAAAACAAGGTAGGAGTTTTAAACTCCCGCCCGGAGGTATTATGTATAAAAAACTTAGTATGTTTATAATATACGGTCTTTTTTATTATCTGTCAAGTACGATAGAAAATTAGCTACTACTTTGCCCTTGACTTATTTGTGTCGTTTAATAAGTTTTTTTACA
>CAZGBM010000094.1:0-4997 GCA_964523975.1 uncultured bacterium
ATGGAAATGGCTCTTCCGATGAATACGGGTGCCGAAGGCGTAGAAACAGCACTTAAGGCAACAAGAAAATGGGCTCACAAAGTAAAAGGAGTTCCCGAAAATAAAGCGGAAATCATTGCTGCAACCAATAATTTTCACGGAAGAACAATAACCATTATTTCCTTCTCAACAGAAGAACAGTATCGAGATGGTTTTGGTCCGATGACCCCTGGTTTTCCGATAGTCCCTTATGGCGATGCAAAAGCAATAGAGAAAACAATCAATGAGAATACAGCCGGCGTGCTTCTTGAACCCATTCAGGGCGAAGGAGGAATCGTGATTCCTCCGGAAGGTTACCTCCGAGAGGTCAAAGAAATCTGCAGCAAGAATAATGTACTTCTCATATTGGACGAAATACAATCCGGTCTCGGAAGAACAGGTAAACTTTTTGCCTGGCAATGGGAAAATGTAAAACCAGATGGAATAGTTCTCGGTAAAGCTTTAGGTGGCGGAGTTTATCCGGTTTCGGTATTCGCAGCTTCAAAAGAAATCCTCGGTGTTTTTAATCCGGGAGACCACGGTTCAACTTTCGGAGGCAATCCAATCGCGGCTGCTGTAGGAATTACGGCTCTTGATTTAATTATAGAACAGGATTTACCGGGAAAAGCTCTTTCTCTCGGAGAGGATTTTATGAAAAACCTGCGCTCACTGAAAAATCCGGTGATAAAAGAAGTGCGAGGTAAAGGGCTTTTGATTGGACTGGAACTAAAAGAACCGGCTCGACCCTACGCCGAAAAGCTCAAAGAAAAAGGGCTTCTATGCAAAGAAACTCACGGCGTGGTAATCCGCTTCGCCCCGCCTCTTGTTATCACAAAAGAGGAAATGGATTGGGCTTTCGAAAAGGTAAAAGAAGTATTCGAAGCTTAAAATTTGAGCAATCAAGTCATGAGTCAAATTCTGTTAGTGTGTTAGGTGCGTGGGTGTGTTGGTGCGTTTCATAAAACAGAGCAACGGACTAACCGACCCACTGACCAACAATTTAAATCTTTTTGGTCTTTGTGTACTTTGTGGTTCAAAAAAGGTGTTGGGATGGGCTTAAAACGCCTAATATTAGTAATTACGTTTTTAGTATTAGCCTTTTTTCTTTTTTACATACCTTTAAAAGAATACACCTTTGAAGATTTTTATTTCGATACCTTTGTTAGCGGACGAATATATTCAAGAAACCCCATACTTGCAAAGAAAGCAATAAAAAAGCTACAAGACGAATTCAAAAGGATTGATTCACTCAAGATAAGAGGTATTAAAAACGGCGAAACGGATACGACTTTAATCCATTTAATCAATAAATCTCTTTACTTTTCCCGCAAAACAAATGGATATTTCGACCCGACGATTGACCCAATATTACAAAAATGGAATTATTTTAAAGAACCGACTCTTCCTTCAAAAGAAGAAATAGCCTCGCTATTGCCTTTGGTAAACTATAAAAAAGTAAACATTAATTCAGATACTTTATCAATGCCCGAGAAATTCAGTTTGAATCTGGGAGGCTCGGCAAAAGGTTATGCTTTGAACAGAGCAAAAAGCATATTAAAAAAGCACGGCATCCATTCAGCTTTGATAGATGCCGGAGGAGATATCTTACTACTGGGAAAGAAAAAAGGGAAGAATGACTGGTCTATCGGCATAAGAAATCCCAGGGACGAAAATGGACTGATAGGTGCCCTGAAAGTAAACGATTGCTTTGTATTTACCTCAGGTGATTACGAAAGATTTTTTATGATTGAGGGAAAGAGATACCACCATATAGTAAATCCTTTTACAGGTTATCCTTCACGAGAAACAATATCGGCAACAGTTATTACAAACGACGGCATTGAAGGAGACTGTACTGCAACTGCTTTAGTCGCAATGGGAATAGAAGAAGCAAAAAAATATATAAAAGACAACAATATAGAGGCAATACTCATTGACTCCTCCGAAAATATTTATAAATTTATAGAAAACGGCAAAATCAATATTTATGAATAAAAGAAAAGCTGAATATTACGAAATAACGGAAGGGTTAATCGCACGGTGCAAACTTTGTCCCCACGAATGCGCAATACCTCCGGGAGGAGAAGGAATTTGTTGGGCGAGAAAAAACGAAGACGGAACTTTATACGCTCAAAATTACGGAAGAACAACTTCTATAGCACTCGACCCAATCGAAAAGAAACCTCTCTTTCATTTTCGACCAGGAACGGAGATTTTATCGGTTTCTCCTAACGGCTGCAATATGCGCTGTCCTTATTGTCAAAACTATACCATATCGGCAAAAAAGATTCAGACTACAACAATAACTCCGGAAGACCTCGTAAATTTAGCAAAACAGTATAACTCTCCTTCAATAGCTTTCACCTACACAGAACCAATTATCTGGTTTGAATTTATTAAAGATACTTCAGAATACTCAAAGAAGGAAGGAATAAGTCTGATAATGGTTACTAACGGACTGATTTCAGAAGAACCTCTGGACGATTTACTTGATATTGTAAGCGCAATGAACATAGACCTTAAATCAATGAGTCCTGAATACTACACAAAAATTCTTAAAGGAAATCTTGCAGCTACGAAACGAACCATCGAAAAATCTTCCAAAAAAATACACGTTGAGGTAACCAATCTTCTTATTCAGGGTGATAATGACACGGAAATCGAAGAACTGGCAAAATATTTAGCTTCAGTCAATGAAGCTATACCTTTACACATCTCCAGATACTTCCCGCATCAGTACTACGAAAAATCTCCAACACCGATTGAAACTTTAAAAAAGGCTTATAAAATAGCAAGTAAGTATCTTTATTATGTGTATGTTGGCAACGCTCAAATCGAGGGAACCGAGGATACTTATTGCCCGAAGTGTTCGAATACTCTGGTAAAAAGAACAGGTTATAATACCACAATCGTTGGTATCAATAAAGGGAAATGTTCTAATTGCGGTCGGAAAGCAGATTTCGTCCTTTAAAAATAGGCGATATATTCATCATAATATTTTTTCTTTTATTTATTTTCTTTCTTCCGAAAAACCAGGGAGAAAAAGTGATTATAAGTGTTGACAAAAGCAAGAATTTTGTTTATCCTTTGAATCAAAATAGAGAAATCGGGATTGAAGGGAAACTTGGAACTGCAAAAATTATAATAAAAGACGGGAGAGTAAAAATTATAAACTCACCCTGTCCTTTAAAAATTTGCGAAAGAAAAGGGTGGATATCAAAGAAAGGAGACTTTATTATTTGTATCCCGAACAGAGTTGTCATAAAAATAACGGGAAAGGAATACGATGCAATTACTGAATAGGATTGCTTACATTTCAGTATTTACTTCGGCTTCTATTGCTATATTTGTAGTGGAAAGTCTGTTCCCGACTCCGATTCCCGGAATTCGTCTCGGGCTCGCAAACATATTTATCTTATTGGCTCTCATCTTCTTTGGACTCGGAGACGCTCTTTTAATAGGAATATTGAAATCTATTACGGGAAGCCTGATATTAGGAAGGCTTTTTACGCCTGCTTTTTTATTTTCATTAAGCGGTACAATTACAAGTACTTTTATAATGTGGTTAATTATTAATTCCCGCTTGCCTTTCAGTTTACTGGGAATAAGTATAATTGGAGCAGAAGTTCACATAATGACTCAACTCGCACTTGCCGCTACCATTTTTCTCCCCGATATTTCTTTAATTTACATCTCCCCTATTTACATTTTATTTTCCATAATCACAGGTTCCATAACGGGATTTTCAGCGTATTGGATTTATCTAAAAACCAGAAGGAGGTTTGAATTTGTATAGATTGAAGAAAAACATACCCTTAACGATATTTATTTTAATTATGGGTCTAATCCTCGGAACTTTTATTGGTGACTTACTGGGAATGGTATTACCTGAAGGTGCTGCGAAAACTGTAATGACCACGCCTCTGAAAATCGGTTTCGAGTCCATTAGTATCGATTTACATATTTTCTCCATAGTTTTGGGCTTCATGTTAAAAATAAATCTATGCGGTTTTATTGGAGTCCTTATACTTGGTTATGCGTTAAGATGGTTATACTAATTTTAAATTTAAGGTATAATATTCCATGTTTTCTTTTTTAATTATTAGTTTATCAAGAAATACAAGGAGAGTAAATAGTTAATGAGAGAAACACAAAACGGACTCAAAAATCTTATAATCATAAATGTCGTAGTTTTTATATTTCAACTTCTACTGGATAGTCTTATACCTGCCCGTGGTATATCCCAATTTACGACATTCTTCGCTTTAATTCCGAGAGAATTTATGAATGGTTACGTATGGCAGGGCATAACATATATGTTTTTACACGGCGGGTTTTTTCATCTTTTAATTAATATGTATATACTATGGATGTTCGGCAGGGAACTTGAATATCTGTGGGGAACAAAAGAATTTTACAAATATTACTTTATATGCGGAATTGGAGCTGCAATCATATACTCTTTATTTAATAGTAATTCCACAATTCCGGTTGTGGGCGCTTCGGGAGCAATCTTCGGAATACTTCTTGCTTTCGGTATCACTTTTCCTCGAACAAAATTGATAATTTTTCCTCTTCTAATTCCTCTCGATGCAAAATACGCAGTCTGGATATTTGGTATACTTGAATTATTATACACGTTTGAAGGAGGCGGAAACGTAGCCCATCTTGCTCATCTGGGCGGACTTGCAGTAGGATATATCTATCTCCGCTGGAAAAGAAGAAAACTCTATTAATTAATTTAAAAATTAAATATCAAAATGCAAAACTACAAATCAAAATTTAAAAATTCAAAACCCCACAACACTTAAAAAAATATTTGAACCACAAAGATCACAAAGAGCACAAAGTTCTTTCTTTATTCTAACTTCTAACTTCCAACTACTAACTTCTTTATTAATAACAAACCACACAAATAACACGAATAATTATATTAACTATTATACTTTTCTTTTAGTTTAAAACAATTTGTCATTTTC
>CAZGBM010000095.1:0-4962 GCA_964523975.1 uncultured bacterium
CTTATTTCTTATTTCTTATTTCTTATTTCTATATGGGCTACATGTTCTACATGTGAGAAATTTTTTTGTTGTTTTTCTCTTTTTTGGCGGTCAGCAGTCTTCGGCTTTACCGTGCTACTTCCTCTTGACTTTTCTTATGGGCTCGGTAATATTCAACTAAATGGAGGGTTAGTCTAATGGTAAGGCACCGGATTTGAAATCCGGCGGGTTCACACCCTTGGGGGTTCAAGTCCCTCACCCTCCGCTGGAGAGGTGGCCGAGTGGTCGAAGGCAACCGATTGCTAATCGGTTGAGGGGTCAAAAGCTCCTCCCAGGGTTCGAATCCCTGCCTCTCCGTTATTAAAGTTATTAAACTTGGAGATATGATGTTTAGGTTTATCTTTTATACACTTTTATTGCTTTTTTCGTTAAACTGTAAAGGGAGGGCTGAAATGGTAAGAAAACCAGTCGTCGCAGGGGCTTTCTATTCGGCAGATTCTTCTGAACTTTCGTCAACAATCGAACGGTATTTGACGCATGCGGATGTCGAAGTAAAGGAAGAAATTCTTGGAGTGGTTTCACCTCATGCAGGCTATCCTTATAGTGGCCAGACCGCAGCTTTTGTTTATAAGGCGTTAAAAGATAGGAAGAAAGAACTTGTCGTTCTTTTAGGGCCTTCCCATCGTTATTATGTTAAAGGTTTCTCGATTTGTGATAAAGGTAAATGGGAAACGCCTTTGGGTGCGGTAAGTATAGATGAGGATTTCGCTTCAAAATTAAAATCTCATAGTGATTTGATAGTAAATGAACCTCAAGCGCATTCACAGGAACATTCTCTTGAGGTTCAGTTGCCATTTTTGCAGAAGACCTTAAAAGATTTTAAGATAGTTCCTATAGTTTTTAACGCTGAAGAGCCTTCAACGCTTGAAATATTAGTAGATGCACTATCGGCAGAACTGAAAAATAGAAAAAACTGGGTTATTGTTGCTTCGTCCGACCTGTATCACGGCGGCAACTATAATACAGCCAAAACCGTTACGGATAAAGTAGATGAATATATAAAGAAGCTTGATTATGAAGGATTGCTGGAGTATGATAGAAAAATGAGGGACTCCGGTGCATGTGCCGCATGCGGATGTTCCGCTATTGCCGTTTTACTGCGGGTGATGAAAAATTTGGGAGTTACCGAGGCAAAGCTTTTGGAAAGCACTACTTCAGGGGATGTAACCGGAGAGAAGAGTGGATATATAGTAGGTTACGGTGCCTGGGTTTTTGTGAAAGACAAAGCGAAAGGTGCTAAAAGTAAGAAAGTAGAATCAGCATTTGATTTTGATTTAACGTCCAAAGACAAACAGAAATTATTGTCTATTGCAAGAGAGACCGTAAATCAATATGTAAAAAACAAAAAAATTCCTGAGTTTACCGTTGAAAGTGAAGTTCTACATAAAGAATGCGGAGCTTTTGTAACACTAAAGAAGCATGGAGATCTTCGCGGTTGTATCGGTCTTATAGTTGCAGAGAAGCCTTTATATCTCGTGGTAAGGGATATGGCTGTTGCGGCAGCTACACAGGACCCCAGATTTCCGGCTCTGGCACCTTCCGAAATAGATGATATCGAAATCGAAATATCTGTTCTTACTCCAATGCAGAAAGTCAGCAGCGCGGATGAGATAGAAGTTGGAAGAGATGGTCTTATGATAAGAAGAGGATATATGAGCGGGCTTCTACTGCCTCAGGTTCCCGTTGAGCAGGGATGGGATAAGAAAACTTTTCTTGAGCATACCTGTTATAAAGCTGGCCTACCTCCCGATGCATGGAAATCTTCTGAACTCTGGAAATTTCAGGCGATCGTGTTTTCGGAAAAAGAACACTAAAGCACAAAGAGAACAGGACGCAGATAAACGCAGATTAGATAGGATTAACAAGATAAATAGGCTTTTTTGTTTTTCCCTCCTAACTTCCCAACCTCCTAACATCCTAACTAAAATAATAGGCACAAAGAACACAGAGTTTTTTGTTTTTTTAAACTAATAGCCAAAAGCTAAAGGCTAATAGCAATTCTTTATAAAATTTAGTACTTGTAGTTTTTTATTTTTTTTCACAAAGAAATCCCAACCCCTGAACAATTAATTTCTATTCAATAGATCTATAAGGTCGATTGCAAGGGTGGACCAGCCAAAATTTTTCATTGCTTTTCCGGGGTGTCCGTCAAAGGGGTCATAATATTCGCGGAACCCGAATTTTACCACAAGTTCGATTGTCTTTCGCGCAATTTTTTTTGCGAGCGAGGTATATCCTTGTTTTTCCAATCCTTTTGCGATAAACCAATTTGTGTTGACCCAGCTTGTTCCCCTCCAGATAAGACGGGTATCCGTCAGAGGTCCAAATGAGGGTTCATCCATCGATACGCTTGAAACCGGGTAGGGACTCCAGAATTCTTTTTCGTTTTTTAAATGTTCAATTAAATACTTCAAGTGCTTATCCGGAATGGAAAGAGTTATAGGAAATAGAGAAGAGATTGTTTTTATTTTCATCGGGTTTTCCTTGCCCTTCCGGTGAAATAAGCTGAAATACATTTTTTGTTCGTTAAACCAGAATTTGTCTATTATTTTTTTTCTTGCATTATCAGCCCATTTTTTTATTTCTTTCTGCTTGGCTTTATTGAATACTCCGTATAGTTCTGAGAGAGCGTGCAAACCCAGACAATAAATTGTATTGAATGATACATCCTCGACGTCGAAAATAGAAGATTCGAAGATTTTATCGAGTTTCCAATTCCAATTTTTGTATTGGGTAAGTATTTCGGTTATGTGTCTTTTTGTTGCCAGAGGGTCGTGTTTCTTATTCCCGAACGGTATGTCGTAATGCGGGCAGAGGTCCATTCCGGATTCCATAGGGGTTATTATCGAAATGAGTCCGTCTTTATCCGGGTCTCTTTTTTCTTTTAAATATAGATAAAACTTTTCTACTTTTTCAATATTTCTCTTCACGAAATCTAAATCTTTTGTATTTTTATAAATTTCGAGAAGCGAAATAGCTATTACGGGAGGTTGTATTTCTGCAGTGGAAAAGTTGGTTTTTAAAGAATTTACTTCCTTCTGCCACCATTTCTGGAAACGGTCTCTAAGTCTCCATTTCCAGAAAATAATATGTGGTATAAAGCCGTCTTCCTGCTGAACCGAGATTAAAGTTTCGAATTCTTTTTTTGCTGTTTCGGGGTCGAATTTCGACATTACGATTATGTGGAAACATGAGTCCCAGAACCACTGGTGGAAATGAACGGAATCGGGGGAGAGGTAAAAATAGTCTTTTTTGAAATTCTCACTGTGTCCCTGTTTTATGTTCTTTTTTAAAAGAGAAAATGCTTTTTCTTTTAAGTTTTCCATTTTTACTTATAATATAATTTTTCCCGTTTTTGACAAGACGTTTTTGCTAGTGTTAAACAAGCAAAGTTTCGGGTTACGAGTTTTGAGTTAAAACAACAAAATATTTTTTTTATCCGTGTTTATCCGTGGCAATATTTGTTTTAGTTGGTTCGTTAGGTGTTAAAACAATAAAAAATAAATCCTGTAAATCTTTGTTAATCCTGTCTGAATATTTGGTGAGGGGAGGGATGAGTTTTAAACGATAAAGAAATCTGAGTTAATCTGCGTCCAATTATTTTTTAGCAAAAAATCTCCCCCTTGCGGTTTTTAGGTTTTTTATATCTTCCTTAAGTAAGGAGATATAATGAAAGAAATTCATCCGTTACTAGATAAGGAAAAACAAGAAAAAGCAAAGGTATATGAATGGACTCATCGTAAGATAGGCTTATGGGGAATGCTTGTATCAGCTGTTTTTAATTTGTTTTTCTATTTTACAGGCTTATCTTCGAAAATTGCGAACTGGAATTTTATCTCTTCTGTGGTTATTGTTTTTATTGTTTATATGTTGATTTACGGGAGTATTCAGGATATAATCGAGCTTCCTTTATCATATTTTTCGGGTTTTGTTGTCGAAAAAAAATATGGTTTTTCCAATCAAACCAGGAGCGAGTGGTTCAAGGACCATCTGAAAAGTTTTATCATATCCCTGCTTTTCAGCATAATTATATTCGGAGCACTTTTATTTATTTTTGAAAAATTCCTTAACTCCTGGTGGTTGATAGCAGCATGTTTTATGGTTTTCTTTTCCGTAGTCATTTCCGTAATCTTTCCGGTCTGGATTATGCCCATATTTCACAAATATGAATCTATACAAGATGAGGATTTGAAGGATTCTTTGAGCGGTATTCTTGAAGGTGCAGGTCTTAAAATTAAAGGTTTTTTCAGAGAGGATACAAGCCGTAAGACGACGAAAGAAAATGCAATGCTTGCGGGACTTGGGAAAACAAAGAGAGTTATTTTAACAGATAATATTATTAATAATATGAAGCCGGATGAAATAAGAACTGTTCTTGCGCATGAAGTTGGGCATTACAAAAAAGCGCATCTGGTAAAGATTATTTTTACCGGTCTTTTCTTTAATCTATTCGCTTTTTATGTTTTGCATTTGGCCTTTACCTCTTTGTTTCCCGCTTTTTTAACCGGTGTGCGGGCTAATCTTGCTCTACTGCCGATGTTTTTGTTGTTTCTTGGTCTTGTAGATTTAACTTTCTTGAAAATTCTGCAGAACTGGCTTATCCGTAGATTTGAAAATGAGGCGGACCTGGAAGCATTAAAATTGACGAAAGATACCGCTGCTTTCAAAAGAGCAATGGCCGGGCTTGCAAACAGGAACCTTGCCAACGCGTACCCCAATTTTTGGGTCAAATTGATCTATTACAGCCATCCGCCTATTGGGGAACGGCTGGAAAGAGCCGAAAATTATAGTGAACTGTGATTCATTATAATTTTAGATATCAGGTCTCAGGTACCAGTTACCAGTTAAAACAACAAAAAAATCCTTAAATCTCGTTAATCCTGTCCGAAATATAAATTAAATATCAAAAATTAAAAAGCAAAA
>CAZGBM010000096.1:0-4833 GCA_964523975.1 uncultured bacterium
TATATTGAGATATTCTTTATCCTTTGCCAGGTCGGCTTCTGCTTCAGCCAGGTAGTATAAGGATTTGTTTACGTTTCCCTGCTGTAGATACAGCCGCGCAAGGTATTTGATAGCAAAGTCGTTTTTACTAAAACGCAGTGATTCCTCCAAAATTGAAATGGCTTCCTGCTCCTTGTTCAACTTGAACAGCATCTCTGCAGCGCCTACGTAGAATATTGTTTCGTGGGGTATTGTATATATAAGCGCCCGGCATTCATCGTAAGCCTTCCGATACTCTTTTTGGTCCTGGTAGTAGTTAGCCAAATAAATGTGCCCCGCCACTGTACCTATCTTTCTACTCACCAACACTCCGAGCACCACCGAATCCACCTTATTTTTCGGTGTACAGGCGGCAAGACTCGTATTCTGTAATTCTTTGGGCTGGAATGGCCATCCGCCCTTTAGCCAGCGGATACTCAAATTGCCGTATACGGTATCCAGAGCGGTCATCCCCCAATCTTTTCTGTACGCATTAGAAGATTTTATACGATTTGAATCCCACTTCGTGCTGATATATTCTCCTTCTCGCAGGGTTTGATAAAATCCATCCGCCATTAGAAAATAACCGTCCATATTCGGGTGAAGGTGATCAATAATTAGTTCATTCCCAACTATACCATGGGGCGAGTGCTTTTCAAAGATTCGTCTCATGGGTACCATGGGAACATTATATTTTAAGGATAGTTCATGGATAATTGCGTTGATATCCTCAGTTGCTCTAAATCGCAGGGCATCCAGATCCTTTGCCCGCAGATACAGTTGTCTGGCTTTTTTATAATCACCCCGGGCCTCCAGTTGCTGCGCTTCCTGATAAACTTGCTCTGCCGGAGGAAAGGTATCTGATTGTACCGAGCGAAAAGGAGGTTGATCCCGCACATTGCTGACCAGTTCGCTCAGCACGACCGGTACGTTCGCCTGACCCGCTTTCTGGAGTATCTCATCCAGATTACTCCGAAATTGTTCCTTTCCCCGTTCATATAATTTGCTTCCCAGAGGAATAACTTGTTCGGAAACAGTACGCTCCATTAGATTTGCGGTAAGATCTTCCGTATTAGACGCGTCATCTTTTCTGAACACCGACATAACACGATTGATTAGTTTCCTCAACAAACGAAACAATCGCAGGTGTTGTGTTTTCATATAGATTTTGATAAGAGAGCGGCTATGTCCGATTGACTCCAACGAGCCAACTCCAAGTGCTCCGTAGTATTCATTATGTCCCGCGTAGATGAGTATGAGATCAGGTTCATATTCCAGAATTTCATCGGTGAAATCAAGTAAAGTGTAGCTGTTTATCGCCGACATTGCAATGTTTTCGACCTCAATACACTTCTCCGGGAATATATCCTGGAGTCTACGCCAGAGAATGCGGGAGAACATCAGATTGTTTCCGTATGGGAATCCGGCGGCAGTTGATCCTCCAAGGACAAAAATCCTATATCCGTTTTCCGGTTTCTCTTTCAAGAAAAAATCCTTCTGTGGCCCCGGAACAATGGGCTGTCGATAAAAATAGCGTTTACCTATACCCGGATTACAACGGTAATAATCAGAGAACCCTTTGGACCCAGAAACGAATAAGTGCGGATTCTCCCCATAGTTAAAAAGTCGAAGGATTCCTTCCGCGAGTAAAAGAATACCTGCTGCGATCAAGAATAGAAATAGCGAAAAAACAATACGCTTTCCGAGACTAATTTGGGGAGAAAAATCTGTTTTGATTTTTGCATTATTAAATTTTTTTTTATTCATCTTCTTTTTGCCTTATTTATTTTCTCCTGCCTTCTATTAATGTGTAATTACTTCCTGAACCCAATTATAAACATTTATATGTTTGAGTCAAGGGGGCCTAAAAATGAATATATATTGTCAAATTAAATCAAGTGTTTGAATTTAGAAAGTGTCGGATTTTATCGAAAAACGTCCTTAATTTCGGGTGTTCTTTCTTTATAATTAAAATATTAATGGAAGTTTGTATGATAAAGCAAAATTTATTGGATTTTTTACCAGCAAAAAGGAGGTAAGTAATGAAAAAACATTTGTTGTGTAAGAGATTGTTATTAAGTTCTATTTTTATCCTGGCTATGTCAACGACAGAAGTGCTCGCAGGTCCCCGCGACCATAGTGGTGGATTTTTTCTTAGACTATCAGCTGGCTCCGGCTACGCTCAGACAGAATTTGGCGACCCCGCAACCACTAAATATTCCGGTTTCTGTGGAGACCTTAACTTTGCTATCGGAGCTGCAGTATTATCGAACTTGGCGGTACATGGAACGCTATTCGGATGGTCAATACTTGACCCTACTGTAGAGTTTGGAGGATTATCGGGAGAATTAAGTGGGAATCTTACTCTTTCCGCCATTGGAGTTGGAGTAACATATTACTTTATGCCAATCAATATTTATATTTCTCCATCTGTAAGTATGGGAAGGTTGGTTATGGAGTCAGGAGGATTCAGTGGTAACACAGAAATGGGCCTGGCTTTTGATGTGACTTTAGGAAAAGAGTGGTGGGTTGGAGGTAGTTGGGGTCTGGGAGTAGCTGGTGCATTTAGCTACCACTCTGTACAAGAATCAGAGATCATTGAAGAAAATTGGAATGGATACAGCATAGGCGTCAGGTTTACTGCAACCCTTAACTAAAAATCTTGTTGCTAAAATAAAATCAAAAAAATCAGGAAGAGAAACGAGTTATCAAAATAAATGGAAGGCAATCTTGCCCTCCATTTATTTTTCTTTATTTCGACTCGGGATTATTTTATTACCGAGAGTTTTACTCTTTCACCAGTACCCTCGTTTACAATTAAGTATATGCCCGGTTTAATATCTCCACCTTCTCCATCTGTTAAATTCCAGCTGCTGCCATTTAACTTTGTTATCGCTCTTCCCGTTACATCGTAAACAGTAGCGCCTGTCGAGCCTATTTCTACTATACTTCCTGCGAACACAATTTGGCTTCTGATTTTATCTTTATTGTCGTTTAGATTCTCGGCAATACCACTCAGTAACCAGGGAGCGTCTAGCCATAAATTTCCAAGGGAATCGTTATAAAAAACTCCGGCTCCACTTCCGGATGCTCCGGGCGAATAAATAAGTTCCGGCATTGATCTGTTTGCTCCCGTGGCTACGGAAGTAGTACCCTGCCAGTTCGTAGGGTTACCTTCTGAAGTCCAAAGCCAAGTGTTCTCGAAATAAGGACCGGAGGATGTGATACAGAAAACAATATCCATATATTCATTGGGTTCTACCTGATAACCTCTTAAATCACAGAGTACCGGCGAAAAACTACCCGTTAGGAGTGTATTAGGAATAAGTGTATCAGGTCCAAAAGGCCAGTCATCTCCCCCTTCTTCAGAATACAGATAAAGAAGGTTATAGTCTCCACTAATAGAATCTTCCTGGGAATAGAATGCGTAAACCAGCTGTCCGGTATCGGGCACCGTAGTTGTGGCTCCTATTCTTGGATAATGAATTTGTCCGGCGAGATTCGTATTGACTGAAATAGGGTTTTTTACCTTGCAGGTCGAAGGGTTTCCTCTGTCCCTCCAGTAGCTGAGTTGCAGAGTCTGATTATTAAAGTATTGGAATGTCGATAAATGATATAAGGAAGAATCAGCCACCGCGATATCCTGGTCCTGCCAGTCTGCTGGAGTGTTGCCTTTCACAAGGATACTCCAGTTATATCCTCTGTCTGCGGAGCGTAAAATATATAGAGAATCGTTCCCGGCCGTAATATCAAGGTACGCCATATACAAATAAAAATCATCGAAATCGTCTCTTTCGAGTTTCGGAGAAAGGATTTCTGCAGCTGCTATAGTAGGACCAATCCAAGTAATTGTCCAACTTGCTCCTGCCTCGTAAATTTTTGCTATGCGCATCTCATCGTATCCTTGAATCTTATCATACCAGCTAACAAGAGCATAAATCGTATCGCTTCTTGTAGCTACAAGGTCTATCTCTTTTCCTATCGTACCTGCTGCAAGAAAACTATCTGCAATTATTACTCCGCCGCTCTCGCCATGGTCTGTGAAATGGAATACAAGCAGTCCCCAAAAATCCGGACCGAAATATGTTCCAGAATCGGGAATGCAAGCAACATACATATCTCCGTTTGAGTAGTTATAATCTACGGCGAAATCCACATAGTCACCAAGAGAATCTTCGACAAGCGCATCTTCGGAAGCCCACCGCGAGCCGCTTGTAGTAACTACACCTTGAGCAACTAACAGTAAAGAAATTATAATGACCATAAACACCTCCCTTTTTGATTTTGTACTTATAGTACTTTACGCAAAAAAACATATTTTGTCAATAGAATACTATTAAGAACAAGAAGAAATAAAATTGAAGTGGGTTTAGGGTGGTTGTCTTGATCCCTGGATTCTTTGAACTCTTGATTCCTTGAAACTTTATTTTTTTGAACCCTTGGAACCTAGACCCCTTGAACCCTTTGTTAAATTCCCTATTTTTTAAAACAAATTCGCCGAGGGCGGCGGCGTTTTTCCAAAAGCAAAATCGAACCGGGTTTGTTTTTCTTCAGAATAGAACGGTTGACAAATAAATATATTTTAGTATTTTTTATTTAAATAAGGAGAAAATTAACTATATTTTTGAATAGTTGTGCTCATTTATGTTCTACTTATATTTGTATTTATCAGGTTTTATGGAATATTTTAAATTGAGATAATTATGAGATTAAAAGAAATAATCCGTAATCCAAATTTTTCTTTTCCGGTTCTCTCTTTGTTTTTATTTTTTTATTATCTTTTAGTTTTTGATTCATCCTTATATTATCATTATT
>CAZGBM010000097.1:0-4800 GCA_964523975.1 uncultured bacterium
TAAAACGAACTTCATGTTCCCCTTCAGGTACAAAAACCCCATAGAAAATATAATCAGCTTTATATATTTTTTCTTTCTTTCCGTCTATATAACATTTCCAATCGGGATGATAATTTTCGTTAACCAAAAGAAATACAGGACTATCAGTTTCCACATTCAAAATCCTCTCGTTGGCGATGTTTTTAACAATATTAACTTCTCCGCTGCCTTTTGATATAGTAAATCCCGGCTCCTCTTCTAAGCACACAGTGCTCCCTGGTTTAAATTCAGCGGATGAAATTTTATTCAAAGCTGCATTTGCATTATCAACTAAATCATAATCATGTACCAAAGAATATCTGGGAAGAAAATTTTTAATTTCCAAAACCTGATATTTTCTGCCGACAAACGCAACCTCAAAATTCGAATAAAAATTCCTATATTCTTCGATTATTTTCCTCACCTTTTCATCATATCCGGATAAATCCTCCGGCAAACGGGGACCTATTATATACTTAACATTCAACAAAGATAAAAGCTGCGGATATTTCATAAAATTTACGGGATTAAACATAACACTCTCCCCTACCCCAATAAATTTTTGATATCTTCCCGGAGGATTGGCACCATAGCCTCCAACATTTTCAATTCCATGAAACGGGAAATATCCATCTTTAGAGTGGCCTTCATAATTAAAAGGGAACACCCTAAAAAGATTTTTCCTCTCTTTGATAAAATTAGTAACTTCATCAGCCGCAAAATATTCCTTGGGTTCCGGTACAGCAGAAAGGTACTTTCTATTAATAGGCCAAAGGTCAAAAAACAGCAAAAGAGCTGCCATGATTGGAAAAAAGATTTGAGAACCGATTTTTCTTTTCAAAAAAGCAATTATCAAAGCTCCGTTTAAGATAAAGAATAAAAGAGATATCCATAAGCTTTTCTTAAAATTCGGAAAATTCTTCTGCATAAAATAGATTTTTTGTTGTATGGTTCCTCTATCCATATTAATCGCCATCCAAGCATTCCAGAAATGACTCTTCATTGCATGTAAAATACCAGCTTCACCCAAACTTACAATAATAGTTGCAAGCAGAATTATTCCTACAGTAGTGACCAAAAATATGAACACTTTTCTTTCTGTTTCTTTATCCCTCTTATTTGCAAGATCGATTAACACCTGCGCACCAAAACCCGAAAGCACAGCAATGCCAAAGGTCGTAAGGAAGAAAAACATAGAAGGTCCTCTGAATTTCTTAGCCATCGGAACAAGATAATAGTAGATTCTAAACAAAGGCGTATTTTTACCAAGCGCCAATATCAAACATATAGCCGTGAACCAGGCGAAATATTTGATTAAATGCTTTTCCTTTTTATAAAAAAAAGCGAACCCAAGGAGCATAAGAGGCAATATGCCCAAATATCTGGAATCAAGTTTGAAAAAATTCTCACCCCAATAATTGTTTAAAATACCTGAAAAATGCGGAACGACTAGGTCTATAAGCTCTGATGTAGGGATAGACCAAGATGTCGAATATTCATATCCTCTTGTAACTCCTCTTGCACCATAACCGAGGGATAAAGCGGGCGGTAAAAACTTAATCAGGATTATCAAAAGTAAAACGATCATTCCAACAGAAAAAAAACCTCCAATCTTAAAAATATCTTTTTCATTAAGTTTTTTTATTCGATAAATGTACTCAAATACGAAATAAGCCAAAACACCTATCATACCCCAGTAACAAACCTGAGTATGCCCACCAAGCAGAAATAAGCCTGTCAAACCTCCGAAAATTATAAAGTCTTTAAGTTTTTTGGTTTCAAATGCTTTGTGTAGAAATAGAAAAGCATAAGGTAAAAAGACCGCTCCAATCATCCTTCCAAGATGACCCGCATGCGTAGTTGTTATTAACTGACCTGAAAACATAAATATAACAGCACCAAGCAAAGCAGCAAAGTCTGATAGTTTATACTCTCTCAGCAGCAAAAATATACCCAATCCTCCAAGAAATACATGCAATATGAATAAAAGAGTCCAGGTGTAATGTACCGGGAAAACAAAATATAAGATATGAGGAGGATAAACCATTCCTCCTCCACCTCCGGAAGTAACAGTAGGATGTCCGCTGAAATTATAACTGTCCCACATAGGAAAACGCCAATTCGACCTTACATACTCAACCCAGGAAGAATAATCCGTATAACCTGAGAGAAGCCAATCGGAACCGTACATCATTTTTGAAGGCTGTAAAAGCGGAGCAAAATATATTAAAGTTAATATAAAAAGAATAATTATAAGAATAAAATCAATTTTCTTTTGATTCAAAAATCGACTCTTTGACATTTATTCCTCCTTCACTTTCGAACCTACAATTTTCATAACCCGAAGAGAAGACTTCCATGATAAAAATACCCGAGTATAGATTCCATAGCTTCAAAAAACCATTCAAAACTTAACAAAAAGCGAAATCTTGTCAAGTATTATCACATAAAATAAAATTTGTATGAGCAAAACAACCTTGTTTTTTGAGAAAAAACAAATATTCTATCTATTGATATAATGATTCAGGGTATAAGAAAAGATTTAATCCATATATTAACAGGGCAGATAATAGCCGGAATTTTCCTGGCTCTATTTGATGTTTTTGCCGGAAATTGGCTGGGAGTCGAAAAATACGGGCTATTAAAGGTTCTATATGATTTGGTTTTTTTTACTGGTACAATTATAATCGCCGGCGTAATAGAAAACTTATCGAGAAATATCGCTCACTTTGAAGCCCAAAAAGACAAAAAGGGCATCGAACAAACGATTCAGTCTTCTCTGGTAATATCCTTTTTAACGCTGATACTGTTTATCGGATTAGTCTTCCTATTTGGAAATTGGGTTACCAAAAAATTCTTAAACTCCGAAAGCATAATGCTACTTCAATTTCTTCTGGGTGTAATTTTCCTTTCTATTTACCAATTCCAGAATGGAATATTTCAGGGATATAGAAAATTTCGCGTCTTTTCTTTTGGTATTGGAATCAAAGAATTTCTGACTTTATTCTTTTTGTTTTTTATTGTCAAAGTTTGGAACAAAGGCGTTCCGGAAGCCGGCTGGAGTATCGCGCTATCTCCAATTTTTATAATTTTAGTTTTCATCATTATTTTATTTAAAATTCCAGATACAAATCTAAACGCAAACAATATTCTTGGAAACTTTAAAAAGAATAGCAATTTCTCCAACGTGTTAAGATTTGTACTGGCTATTAAAATTACATCCATTATGAATCAGTGTATACTTCGTTCCGGACCGCTGATTTTGAAAATTATAGTAACAGATAACCCCGATTACTACGCAGGCATTTTCAGTGCAATAACAATGCCTCTAAAACTCGCAAGAACTTTACTCGCCGCTCTCGGTATAGGACTTCTCCCAAATCTCGCAGAAGCATATTCCAAAGGAGACGAAAAGAGAATCAAAAGATACATATATAAAAGTTTCGGGATTTTCTCATTAATAACTGCTGCAATAACATCTATCTATTTCTTCTTTGGCCCGGAGATAATAAAATTAATTTACGGAAAAGAATTTTTGGTAGACCGAAGCCAAACTACCTTACTCGCTTTTGCAATGTCCTTCTTTTTTCTGGGAATTCTTATGTCTATAATAATGATTGCGAGAGGAACTCCAAAAGTCTCCGCCATATCACTTTTTATTGGTCTGGTTTTTATGGCGGGAATAATAATCTTTTTAAAGAAAAATCTGCCGCCGATAAATTTACTCGGAGTCGCTCTTTTAATATGCAATTTAATTTATTTTATTATCCAGAGCGCATATTTCCTCGGCGTAAAGAATAAAAAGAAAAAATAAGATATCATAGCGCGGCAAAGCCCGGTCTTTTTAATTTTTCAAAAAAAATAAGTGTTAGATTATACAGCTTTTCGAAACTTGACAAAAATTTCACGGATTCTATTATAAAGATATGAAAAAAGAAAAAGATAAACTTAAAATCTTATATATTGTCACCGCATTTCCAAGAAATGAAGAAGATCCCATAACTCCATGGCTTACCGAAACAATAAAAAGACTCAACGATAAAAACCTGCAAATAGATGTATTTACATCTGCCTATAAAGGCTTAAGAAGAAATAAAATATCAGGTATAGATGTTTTTCGCTTCAGGTACTTCTTTAAGACTTTCGAAAACTTAACACATGAAGAGATGACCCTTGAAAGAATGAAAAAAGGAGGTCTATACAAAATACTGCCTTTTTTTTATGTTTTATTCGGTTCTATTGGTATATTTTTTCATTGCCGTAAGAGAAAATATGACATAATACACGTTCATTGGCCATTCCCGCATTTTTTATTCGGATACCTAGCTTCCAGAATTTGCAAATGTCCTCTGGTTTCGACTTTTCACTCGGTAGAGCTCATTTATTTAAAAAGAACATTTATAAGGATGGATTTTTTCATTAACTGGGTTGTAAAAAAAAGTAATATCATAACGGTAAATTCGTCATACACGGCAAGGAAATTAGAAAAATATAGCCCTATAAACCTTAAAATCATACCCTTCGGAGCAGCTACAGAAAACAAAAAAATCGTCAAAAAACAAAGAAAAAGCGAATATTTTAATCTGCTTTTTGTAGGCAGATTGGTCGAAAGAAAGGGCGTAGAATATCTTCTCAAAGCAATAAAAATTTTAAAAGAAAAAACAAAAGTGAAATTAACAATTGTAGGAGATGGTAATTTAAAAGAAACACTAAAGGCTAAAAAAGTTCAATTAAACTTATCAGATAAAGATGTTAAATTTACAGGACAAATACCCAGAGAAA
>CAZGBM010000098.1:0-4754 GCA_964523975.1 uncultured bacterium
CAATTAAACTTATCAGATAAAGATGTTAAATTTACAGGACAAATACCCAGAGAAACGTTAATAGATTACTATAATAACTGTGATGCTTTCATATTACCAGCTATCGTTGATTCCAAAGGAGATACAGAAGGTTTAGGAGTCGTTCTCCTTGAGGCTATGAGTTTTAAAAAGCCTGTCATCGCTTCCAGAGTTGGAGGTATTGTTGACATCGTCAAGAACAAAAAAACCGGATTGCTGGTTAACGAAAAGTCTCCTATTGAATTAGCCTCTGCTATCGAATTTCTTATAAAAAATTCTGCGAAAAAAAAGAAGCTGGCACAAAACGGGTATTTGTTTCAGAAAGAAAATTTCAGCTGGGATTCTATAATCTCCTCACTGATCTCGAATTACAAAAGATTAATTATTTACTCCTATAGAAAAATATATTAAGGGAACAGATTAAATATCATTCCTTACCGTATAATCCGTATTTGAAAGACCCAGACAAGTCAAACTGTTTCACTAAATGAATATGATTAATTTAAAAATTGAAATTCTAATAGTCTTATAAATCGTTTATCATATCCCTGATGTCAGCTACAGAATTTAAGATTCTCTTTGGGATATCACTTTTTCGAGCTGATTTTAGTGATTTTTTATTGGTTTCGCCGGTCAACACCAATATCGAATACCAGCCATTTTTGTTTGCCATTCTCATATCCGTATAAAGTCTGTCACCTACGAGAGTTATTTGTTTTCCCTTATGTTTGGTATATTTCTCTATATATTTTGCCATTTCATATGTAGGTTTACCTAACACAGTCAGTGGTTTGATTCCGGTAGCTTTTTCTATCAATGCAGTTATAGCCCCGCAATCCGGTATCATTCCCTCGCTAGTCGGACACACTAAATCAGGATGGGTACAAATATATGGAACTTTCTTTTGAATAAAATAACAAGCCTTGACTAATTTATCATAATTAAGCTCTCTGTCGAATCCTACAACAACATAATCAGGATTTTTATCAGTTATCTCTATATCTTCCTTTTCAAGTTCCTTTACAAATTCCTTTGTGCCAACAGGGAATACTCTATATCCTTTATTATTCTTTAAATATAGAATCGTTATAATAGTGGATGTAATAATGTTTTCGATTTTTACTTTAATGCCAAAATCATTTAACTTTCTGCAATAGTGTTTTCTGGAATAGGAAGAATTATTAGTAATAAAATATATTTTTTTACCTTTCTGCTGTAAGAATTTTATTATCTTATCGGCTTCATCTATTAACTTATTGCCTTTATAGACTGTTCCGTCTAAATCGAAAATAAATATATCCATCTTACTAGGCATACAACTTCCGGGCTACTTTCAAGAAAGCAATTGTAATATTATAAGGTGGACAAACAATAACAGATCGAAAACATCGTATCTGGTTTAAAATACAGAATTCACAGTCTGCGCAAAATGACATTGAAATACCCTCCAAATAATCCTAATTTAGTCTCACAAAATTTCTTTTCCAGAAAGATTAAAAATTTTGATAAAAATGGAACTTTCAGTAAAAAACCAACTACTAGAAATATCCTTATCCCTTTAATAGCCTCTAACTTAACATTATGGGGAAGTAATTCTTTTACGGACCAATAACTATAGAAACGCTGGTATACATGAGGATAAAAAAACTTGTTTATCAAGAACTTAAAACTCAAAGGATTATAGAACTCCAGAATCAATACTCCACCCTTCTTAGTAACCCTGGAAATCTCTGATATTGCCCTTCTGATTTCAGGAACATGAGAAAGGACTTTAAATGAAAAGGTAACATCGAAAGTCTCATCTCTAAAAGGCAAACTCACAACATCTCCCTGCATAACCTCTAAATCCTTAGAATAAGCTATCTTTAACATCTCACTAGAAAGATCAACGCCAATACCAAGTCTTACAACTTTCTGAATCTTTCTAAGAATTAACCCTGTTCCACACCCAATTTCTAAAACGTCCTTATTTTTACAATAATTAAGTACTATCTCGGTTTCCATATCGTTAACGAAATTAAAATACTTTCTAGTTCTATCGCGATCATAATCAGAACTAAAAAGATCATAATGCCTTTTAATTTCTTCTCTCACTAAATACCTCCTCGATCATTTTGTTAATATGCGTTGCAATCTTACTTATCGAATACTCCCTCGAAATCTCCTTTGACCTTTCTCCCATTATTTTACGCTTTTCTTCATCTTCTATAATTAGTTTCAAATAATGAATAAGTTCTTCTTCCCTATTAAATATAAACCCATTGTAATTATGCTTCACAAGAGGAACAAGAGAAATATTATTTGAAGCAATTATCGGCTTCCCAAGGGTCATTGCTTCAAGACACGAAAGGGAAAGCCCCAAAATGGAAGTTGCATCTCTATAAGGAAAAACAAGAATATCACAAGATTTAATATAACTAACAACTTCATAACAATATCCATAAATGTGTACATTTTCTCTTTCCGCCACCAATCCTTTAAGTTCTCGCATAAGAGAACCAGTTCCTGCTATAAAGAGCTCACAATTCTTGAGGTCAAGTTTAAGGAAAGCTTTTATTAATCTATCAACTCCTTTTGATTTATTTAGATGTCCAAAATAACCTATACGGATACTATCTTTTCCCTTTTTAGCTGAAACCTTTTCCAACCGCTCTGGCTCAACACCTACAGGAACATATGCAGCTTTCCTATGTATTTTTTTTACAATTTGTTCTTTATTAAAAGGATTAGAAACCCAAAAACCTACACATATTTTATTAAAAAACCGGGAAAGAGGAATTATCGGAAACTTAAAAATACTATGTTGATAAACAATTAAAGGTATAGAAGGGCATATCAACTTCACAAATAATGTAACAAATAATAAAATCTCTGGATATATAATACCTGACCCTAAAATTATCAAATCCGGCTTTAAATGCTTCGCGAGATATGCACTTCTCAGTCTAAAAGGAGCTTTAACCCGTCTTATCCTATAGTTGGGAAAATTGTCCACACTTTTCACATCTTTAGAATATTTCCACGAAACGACTTCTAAATCATACCTTCGAGCAAGATTATTGCACAAATCGTATGCGAAATTCAAGATACCCGAATGACGTTCCATCGGAAAGAAATATTTATTTATATAAACAATTTTTATATTCGGCATTTAAAAAACATTATAACTAATTTATTTTGCTTCGCAACACTAATTCAAACTTTTCTCACTGTATTTCCTGGAGTTCCATCTTGACAAAAGACCAATTATTCCATAATATTTAAAAAGGTTATTATATAAGGAGGACAAAAATGTTTTTGCTTTTAATTAATTATAGTTTCTTATCTCTCGTTTTATTAGCAGGTGCACCTGATGTTTACGTTGAATCCAAATTAACAAATTCAAATAAGGATTACTTATCTCTACATTATGTTAATTTCATCCGCGAAAATCCCGGAGGAATCCCAAAAGCATCATCCGAAGAAAAAGAAGCACATATTTCAATAGCAAAAGAATTAACAGACGTCGGATATCAATTTTACAAGCTAAAAGAAGATAAAAAAGCAGTAGAGAAATATGAAGAGGCTCTATCTCATTATGCCACTGACAGACTATATTATCATTATGGCAACAGTCTCTCAAGCATTAAAAGACTCGAAGATGCAATCAAAGCTTACAAAATATCTCTCTACTTAGGAAATAACGACAAAGAAAGAGTGTATTATAATATTGCATGCTCATACAGCAGATTAAAAGATGAAGGAAAGGCTTTAGAAAATCTGGAGAATGCAATTATAAATGGTTACGATAATTTCAATTACCTAAAGATAGACAAAGACTTATCTTTCCTTCGTTCTAAAAAAGATTGGGAAAGATGGATTACGGAAAGAGAAAAACTTTTTAGAGTTAATATTCCACGCAACGGGCTGGTAGCCGAATATCTTTTTAATGGAAATACGAATGATGAAAGTGGGAATGAATATCACGGTACCCTTTCCGGTAATGCATCTGTTGATAAGGTTTTAAAAATCGGAGATAACATCGAAGATTATATGACCATTCCGTATACCGTTCTTAATGAACTTGGGGACTTTACTATTTCACTTTTTATTAAACTTGATAGTATTCATAAGGAAGGATGGAGACCGGGCCACGCTATTATAGGTGGTTCAAGGAAGAGCCAAAGTAATGCTTTCTTACTATTTCATAACTACGAACTAAAAGCATGGGAATTCAGCATTGAAGATAGTAGACAAACTCTTCCCATGGACACCACTATCTTCGATAGGGAATGGCATTCTTTAATATTCATAAGAAACGGGACAAAGGGAATTTTATACACAGATGGTAAAGCTCTGGAGGAATACGTAGGCGATATAAAATTAAATATCGGAGAGGGAGGAGTCATAATCGGACAGGAACAAGATTTTTCACCTGAAGGTAATTTAATTTTTCAAAAAGAACAATCTCTAGCAGGAAAAATTGACAACCTCCGAATCTATAACCGAGCTCTCTCGAATAAAGAAATCCAGGCACTATATAACGAAAATCGGTAAAAAGTCCTTTAAGAGAATATTTATTTACTTTACAAGTAAAAATCCTCAAGGGATACTGAATCAAATTTACTTCTGGCGAATATCTTTCGGCTCATAATGTTTTGCCCTCTTGTTAACTAATGAAAACATACACTCAGTTAGAAAGCTTGACTTTATAGAATCTCTTTTTATACTAAACTGATGTTTTTGATAATACTTTC
>CAZGBM010000099.1:0-4697 GCA_964523975.1 uncultured bacterium
TGAAGCTCAAGCCCTTCGGTTTTTATCTGGGGAAAAGAAAGTAAAACAAAAATAAAATAATTAATCATTTTTAACCTCTCTTCAAAAGATCTGTGGTCCCATTATATACATATTTCCTCTAAAGCAGTAGATACAGGCTGGACAGAAAAACATATTTTGGTTATTTTTCAGATTCTGTGCCATCTGGTCTCCGTCAGCCATAAGACAGTGAACAGCGTCTGTATGATCCCAAGGTTCTTCATAAGCATCAGTTAATTTTGCAGCAAAGTGACCCAATTCATGAGAACTTACAAGACCTATTAAAGTCTTTAACTGCCACGAGTTTAATGAACCGCTGAATTTATTTATGATTTTAGAAATAAAAACACATGAGATGAAATAAGAGACCAAACTACTATCGGCAGAAAGACTATAAGCACTGCAACCGTATATCTTTCTGGGAGCGTTCTTTACGCTACACGCTCCCACAAGATAAAAAGGGTAATTATCGGAATTGCTTCGATGTAAAGCCCAAAAATTCGTAACCTCCTGCTCAAATATGTCGAAATCAAAAACTTCACGGGTAAGATTTTTGTCACTCTTCCATAAATGTATCGAATCCTGCTTTGAATCATCTCTGAATTCAAGATATGTCCGGTGATTTAAGGAGTCTTTGTCAAATTTTCCGAAAATGCTATCTCCCTTGAAAGCTCTCTCTATAGTGTTGAAACCAACTGTCGAAAGAGTGCATCCCTCCATATAATCATATTCGATTCGCATCTTCTTCCAAGCATAAATCGTGTCTGAATAGTAAGCAGTATCTCCGAAAACACACTGAATGCTAAAATTGTCTCCGGGATGATAACCCTCGTAAAAACTCTTGTCTGGATATACCCTCATAAAAAGGGTAACATCTCCGTTTTCGTCAGTTGAAAAAGTTTCCGACCAAGGACCTCCATGGTAAGCATAAAATTTACTGGTATGAAAGGTCGGTAAATCAACAGGGAAATATTCGTCCAGAGTCATCGAACCCAGATAGCCATTATCATCTCCTCTTTCTCCCCACCATGCATCATTAGGGTCAACCCAAGTGGTATCGGTTGCCGGATCATCAGGGTCAGACGCAGTCCATTTTGTGCTTTTATTTGCATTGCCTTTCGAAAGGGAAAGACGAATCCTTGCCACATTCAGCGATTCCGCAACCGAAACTTTATCCACATAGATTTTTTCTATATCAGTTATTTTTCCTCCATATATGTATTCGGAAGGTGGCGGAAGTGGTGGGTTGGGAGAAACATCCCCCTTTTTTTTACAACCCCATATTATAAACAACAAACAACTCAGAAAAAATATATTACTCCACCTCATAGTCCACCAGCACCTCCTCTCTTCCAGTAATATATTCGAATTTCACAGGACCTACATCAGGTGCAAAATAGATTCTTATAGGTTCTCCTAATGTCTGATTTTCATAATAAATTGAATAACAATCGTTAAAATTGCCAGCAGGGACAGATATACTCTGTTTTTCTTCAATACGGGCAGTAATGGTTGTTGTATCTTCTAGGAATATTATCTGGAAAGCTTCCCACGAAATGCCCTCCTCAAGAGGAAGTTTTGCGAGAATAAAGGCAGTCCAGGAGTAGGCTGCGGAATAAAGAATAATTTCTGTTTCTTTCTTTAATAGATAATCCAGATTTAAATCCCCTTCATCGTCCCAGATTAATTTTTGAACCTCTGTATTTTCAATGGTTTCTGTTCCTGAAAGCTCCAATCTAATTGTTAATGAGTCTGAATATTGATATTCCCACCAGTTTCCATCCGAATTTGGGAAATAATCCGCTTGTTCTTCATTTTCGCTACAGGAGTAAAGTAATAAAAATAATATTGACAATAAGAAATAAACTCTTATTCTCATGCTAACCTCCTTATAGATAATTATAGTAAATAAAAAATTTTTGTCAAGGTAAAATTTCCCCCTTCACCCCCCACCAGTGGGGAATCCTCTTGTCATCTGCCGCGTAATCCAGCTGCCGAATCCGGCCAAAGTGGTGCATAGGGGGGAACGAGTACCCCGATATCCAAATAAAGGCAAAGTCAATTGCAAGCACTGGTTAGGCAGCTATTTGTTTTCAAATCCATCTAAATAAATTCTTATTGATTTTTTTAATAAATTTCTAAAGCTGAATACATTCTCATTTAATTGCTTCAATTCTTTTATATCGTCTTTTGTATATTCCATTGGAATAATAAAGCCCCATGGTGGAGCATTCGAATGTTCAGTAATATTTTCAACAATATTATTCATTATACCCTTTGTATGAATCCATTTGTCGGAAATCTCTTTCCATAAATCTTTAAATTCATTCTCGATTCCAAGACGTTCACCTAAATAAACCATCATTTTAGTGATATTTCTATTAAATTCTCTATTATCTTTATCTAATAATTCCATTCTCTCTTGATAGAATGATCTATCTGGAAATTGTATGTCAGAAATATAGCTTTTTACTAAAGTTTCCAAAAGAAGCCTAAGCTCAAAATAACATACCGGAAGATTGGACGCCAATAAATCAAGGCAAATGGAATATATAAAAGAACATAGACCTTGAAACAGAGATCTCGTTATTTTTTGAAAATTTTGACGCTTCTCCACGGATATGAATAACATCATTTACCAACCAAATTATCTCTCCCAATGCAATATTCTTGTTTTCCCTTAGAAATATCTCTTTTTTTTGCATTGTTTCTGCAAAACTATCAGCAAGATTTGTGAGAGGATTATTCTTGAGGGATTGATTGGAATTCATATACTATCCTTATACCTCCTTTTATAATATCATACGAGTATATTCCACAATGTCAATCACTTTTTAATTAGTGGTTAGTCCGTTAGGTCGTTAGATAGTTTAAAGAAACAATAATTTTTTTTATCTATGGCCATCCGTGTAAATCCGTGGCTAATTCTTGGGTTGTGGTGTGGCTTTTAAATAACAAAAAAATCTCGTGTAAATCTGTGTAATCTGTGGTTAAAACAAACTGCCGGAGGAGGGACTTGAACCCACAAGTCCTTTAAAGGGACAACGGATTTTGAGTCCGCCGCGTCTGCCAGTTCCGCCACTCCGGCTTTTCTCGAAATATACTAAACGAACTTTATAAGTCAAGATGTCTTACCAAATCAAACTTTTGGATTACCGGTCCCGTGCCCGGTCATAGAGCCTGCCGGGGGATTGACATGTTCAAATTAAGGATTAAAATTTAACAAATATGAAAGGCGAGTTAAATGATAAAGATGGGGTATCTCTGATATCCCATGAAATAAAGAATTCTCTTGCCGGACTTAAAGCAGGAATTGAAATGCTGCGCGGTTCAGAGGATACGGAAATAAAGGAAATCAGCGGTACGCTTCTGGAAGAACTAAAATATCTTCAGGATATTACCCTCGATGTTCTGAGTTTGACCGGCGCTCTTGATTTAAATCTAGAAAAGGTTAATATTAATAAGCTGAGCAGAGAGAGCGCGGAAATAGTTACCGGAGACAATTCCTCTGTCCGTTTCAGTTTCGGCGATGGTTTGCCGAGAGTTCTCTGCGATAAAAACCTTATGAAATCCGTTCTGGTGAATCTTATCAACAATGCTTACGAAGAGGTCGGAGAAAAAGGAGAAATAGAAGTCGGAGGTAAAACTTTAGAAGGAAATATGGTCGAGATATGGGTAAGAGATAATGGTGAGGGCATAAAAGGAGATATAAACTCGATATTCAGAGATTTCAAGTCCAGAAAGAAAACCGGGACAGGCATAGGGTTATCTCTGGTCAGGAAAATAGTTCATGAACATTATGGAAAAATCTGCGTTGAAAGCAGCCGTGGTAAGGGAACAAAATTCATTATCGAAATGCCATCGGATTTTCATTTCATCAACAGACGTTCGGGAGAAGAAAGGCGAAGAATTAAAGGTAGACGTAAGGAGGACTAATGATTTTAGTATTGGAAGATAATAAAGCTTTGCGCATAATCATCAGGAAAACCCTTGAAAAAGCAGGGTACAAGGTCAGAACGGCAGAAAACGGAAAAGAGGGCATGAATATTTTAAAAGAGGAAGTCCCTGAGTTGATAATATCTGATGTAATAATGCCTGAAATGGACGGTTTTGAGTTCCTTAAGAAAGTCAGGAAAAAATATCCCTTAATTCCTTTTACCTTCCTTACCGTTATGTCTGAGCTTGATGATTATTCGAAAGGATACGAGCTTGGTGCTACCGACTATCTGACCAAACCTTTTGACGTAGAGGTCTTATTGAAAAAGGTCAACAAAAGAGTAGAATCCGGAAAGCTGCTTAAAGAAATCATAGAAAAAGAAAAAAAAGAAGTAGATCTTGAAGATATCCTGATAATTGACCTTATCCATAGTTTAAACGAACAGAAGTTCGACTGTACGCTTTCGATTTCTTCTCCTCTGGGCAAAGGAATAGTCGAGATCGAGAATGGAAAAATAAAAAAGAGTAAATTCGGTGATTTAGAAGACAAAAGCGCTCTTTCCAGAATAGCCGGTTTAAATAAAGGCAAAATTAAAATTGAGCGTTAATTAGTATTTGCTATTCTTTTCGCCCGGCAAAGCTACAATAATGATTCAAATATGAAAAAATTACAAAAAATAATTACACATGTAGTACATGTAGAAGTGAAGAGAAATTTTTGTGATTTTTTATTGGTTTGTTAG
>CAZGBM010000100.1:0-2501 GCA_964523975.1 uncultured bacterium
GGGAAATATGATATTTCTTCCAATCCTGATTATAGAACGTTCGAAATAACTATCAATGCAGGTTTACGGGTAGAGTAAGGATAAGGGCTTGACAACGAATAACTAAAAACTATATTATGATTGACGCGGGGTGGAGCAGTTAGGTAGCTCGTTGGGCTCATAACCCAAAGGTCGTGGGTTCGAATCCCACCCCCGCTATAAAACTCAGGGTATAGGATTTAGGGGTTAGGGTATGGAAAAAAATAAAAAAACAAAATTAAATCTCTTTATCCTGTGTGAGTAACGATGATACAGGTTACAATTTCTCTTATCATAGGTTATCTATTCGGTTCTATTCCAAATGCTGTCATAATCGCAAAAATTAAGAAAGTAGATATAAGAAATATCGGGAGCGGTAATCCCGGAGCAGGTAATGTCGCAAGAGAAATCGGAAAATTCTGGGGTATTCTTGTGTTTATTCTGGATGCCCTGAAAGCCGTAATACCAATGTTTATAGCAGATAAATTATTCCACTTGAGTTTATTCTGGACAGGAATAACAGGTCTATTCGCGGTAATCGGACACTGCTACTCTTTATTTCTACACTTTAAAGGTGGTAAAGGAGCCGCAAGTTCAGGAGGCGTATTGATATACCTTTTCCCAAAATTCTCTATTATAGCTGTCGTAGCTTTTTTTCTTCTTCAGAAAATTCCACGCACTCTAAAAAACTTTTTACCGATATTCCTGATTTCTCTCGGAATCTGGATATGGCTTTACTGGAACTCCATGCCTCTTTTCGTTCCGTTTGTGCTGATATTTTTAGCCCTCGGGATTCTCTTAAACATTGATTTAATCAAAGAGCTCATATCGCGGCAAAGCCGCTAAAATGTAAAAATTAAATATCAAAACGGAAAATGACAAATCAAAGTTTAAAAATTAATAAAAAAAACAGAGCAACAACGAATCACACGAATGACACAAATATTAACTATTGTTTCGGGTTGCGGCTTACGAGTTTCGAGTTGAAAAAAATCATTTGTGTAATTTGTGCTATTTGTTGTTAAAAAAATGGGGTGTTTTGGGTGAGATATAAAAATTATTTTGCATTTTTATTTGTCATTTTGCTTTTTAAATTTTGATATTTTATTTGCCAGAAAAAGTCGGTAAAATTAAATGGGATATTTTTTTGCAAAAAAAACAAAAAATTGATTAGTAAAACTATGAAGGGAGGAAATAAGTGATACTAAAAAGAAGAAAAATTTTCAGAATCGGAGCCGGCATTGTGTTTCCGCTTGTGTATTATTTTTCACCAAACAAAATTATCGTTGAAATGTTGATTTTATATCTCTTGGGAATAATGACTACTCTTGAAGCGATGAGATACATTTCTCCTAATCTCTGGAGAACACTCGCAGAACATTCTAAAGGAATACTAAAAGTAAGAGAGGGCATGATTACGGGAACAACAGCTCTTCTTATTTCAAATGCAATAGTAATCGCAATCTTCAATAAATGGGTGGCAATCGTGAGTCTCGTATATATGCTTTTCGGAGATGCGGCTGCTGCAATTATAGGCACCAAATACGGAAAGGTGAAAATGGGCGAAAAGACTCTGGAAGGCAGTCTGGCATTTTTTATAACAGCAATGGTAATAGCATTAATATTTTCGCAATGGACGGGAATCCGGATTCACCTTATCGTTTTAATCTTCGGAGCGATAGCAGCGACTATCACCGAAGCACTACCTATAGAAATAAACGATAATCTTACGGTGGCAATTGCGTCTGCCATCATCATGCAGATATTCTTATAAACTCTACCACAGAGCACACAGTGCGGTAAAGCCGCTAAAATGCAAAAATTAAATATTAAAATGTAAAATTACAAATCAAAATTCAAAAATGAATTAGCCACGGATTAACACGGATGAACACAGATATAAAAAAGTTTTTTATTGTTTTAAACAAAATAAAATTCGGGATGGGTGGCTGGGTAATCCGTGTACATCTGTGGCCAATTAATCTGGGGTGGGGTTGGCTAATTCAAATCCTAAAACATCTGCGTTTATCTGCGTGCTATCATTTTTCGATTTTTGCATTTTTATTTGTCATTTTGCTTTTTGATTTTTGACATTTGATTTATATGCGAAGACTGCTTAGCGAAAAACACATAACTCAATAATTTCAACGAATCAATTAACTTTCTTCCCTGGAAATAGTGGTTTTTATCCCGCCGCGCACATTGACTTTCAATTCAACAAAAAGATACCTTGGAGATAAAAGAGATTTAAAATGTTCGAAAATTATGTTTAGAAGCGTTTCATGAGTCGTTCTCAAATTTCTGAATTTTTCGATATATAACTTAACGCTCTTTAATTCTACTATAAACTTATCCGGCTTATATCTAACTTTAAGCGCATAAAAATCCGGATGCCCTGTAAAAGGACACAAAGACGTCAGTTCCGAACTTTCGAATTCAACCGGATAATCCGCTTCGGGAAATTTGTTCGGAAGCTTCGTTAA
>CAZGBM010000100.1:2601-4561 GCA_964523975.1 uncultured bacterium
TTTACTTAAGCTGAGGAAAAAGAATGACGTCTCTAATCGAAGTTTGCCCCAGAAGAATCATAACGATACGGTCTATCCCGAGTCCCAGACCGCCGGTCGGAGGCATTCCGTAAGACATTGCTGAAAGAAAATCCTCGTCAAGAGATTCGGTTTCCAGGTCTCCTTTTTCTCTGAGTTTCGATTGGCTTTCGAACCTATCTCTCTGCTCGACCGGGTCGTTCAATTCGGAATAGGCATTACCGATTTCCATTCCAAAAAGGAATGGTTCGAATCTCTCAACAACTCCCTCTTCATCCCTTTTATCTTTGGCAAGGGGAGAAATATCCTTCGGATAATCCACAATGAAAGTCGGCTTATCGATAGCAGGCTCCACGACCTCTTTGAATATCGCATCGAGAATTTTTCCCGACGTATAAAGACCCTCAACTTTTATATTTAACTTTAAAGCTTCCTTCTTGATTTCATCGAATGAGAGACCTTTAAAATCAATGCCGGTCTTATCCTTGAGCCCACCGTAATAAGAAAGACGCTGCCATCCGTCTTCAAAAGACACTTTTGAGCCCTCGTATTCCAGCACTTTAGAACCGACAAATCGGTCGAGAAGACGATTGAAAAGCGATTCGACAATTTCCATCATATCGTAGTAATCCGCATATGCCTGGTAAAGTTCCAGCATCGTAAACTCAGGATTATGAGCCCGGTCAATACCTTCGTTTCTGAAATCCTTTCCTATTTCATAAACTCTTTCCATACCCCCGATTATCAACCTTTTCAAATACAACTCATCGGCAATACGAAGATATAACTCCTTATTGAGAGACTCCTGATAAGTCTTGAAAGGCTTGGCGAAACCTCCACCATACTCCGCTTGAAGAATCGGAGTATCTACCTCGATAAAACCCCTTTCGTTTAAGAAATTCCTTATTTCCTGGATTATAAGAGTACGTGTTTTGAAAACTTTTACGCTTTCTTCGTTTGCAATAAGGTCCAGATAGCGCTTCCTGTAGCGGTCTTCCCTATCAGTAAGTCCGTGCCACTTTTCCGGCAGAGGGTGTAACGACTTGGCAAGAATAGTCATTTCCTCAACCAATATCGTAATCTCTCCGGTCCTGGTCTTCATTAACTTGCCTTTTACTCCGAGAAAATCTCCTATATCGAGAAATTTAACCAGGTCATAATCATTCGGTAGAGTATCTTTACCGAGATAAATCTGAATGGAATCTGTAGAATCTCTGATGTCCAGAAAAGTACTCTTACCATGGCTTCTTATGTGCATAATCCTGCCCGCAGAAGCAACCTCCTTATTTTCGAGATTTTCAAAATTTTCCTTGAGGATTTTGTTAAAATCCGTTCGTTCGAATTTGTAAGGATAAGGGTTTATACCCCTTTTTCTTATTTCGTCTAAATGTTCTTTCCTGAATTCTACCTGGTCCAGTTTTTCATCCATGTGCGGAATATAGCAAAAGATATAATAATGTCAACCACTCCCGACCCAAAATTATTCTCACACAAAGCCACTAAGAACACAAAGCCCCCATAACAACTCCCAAATTTGTTGTCGTTTTAACTAAATCCCAACCACCAAACCCCAAACCCTAAAATTACCACAGAGCACACAGAGAACAGAGGGAAGAGAAAGAGTGTATGAGTAGATGTGTAGAGGAAAGAAACAGGCAACCCATCTACCCATAAAATCATCGACTTATTTACTTAAAACTAACAACAAAACACACCAACTAATAGTACAAATATTTTTAACTCGAACCCCGGAAACCCCGAATCCTCGAAACCTTAATCAATACAAAAACACAGAGATTTTAATTGCCAGTCTATGTGTTTGCCAGTCAAATAGATAATCATCTTTAACAAGCAACTAAAAAATTCTTCAAAACCGTAAGAAAACCACTTGACAAATAGTAATAATTACTATATAATAATTATATGGATATAAATTTTGACT
>CAZGBM010000101.1:0-4345 GCA_964523975.1 uncultured bacterium
AACAATTCGCTTACCCTTACCGCTTTTTCCATCAAAACCTCCTTTCATTAGAGTTTACAAAATAAATTAAACCACTTGATTTAAACACAAAAACACCGACAAACATTCTTGCCTTATAAACCTCCTTTGATTTTGGGTAATGATTCAAAATAATTGGAATCTCCTGATAGAATTTCGAACACACGAGTAGAATAGAATAAACATATTTATATATAACAACCAACCTTGACTACGTGTAATTTTTATCATGCCCTCCTTATTTCAGCGAACCTCATAAAAAATACTTCCATCATACCTTTTACTATATAACATTTCAAATATTACTTTTATTACTTTCAATATATTTTAAATAATATAATTTTACTATAATGTCAATTGCTCTTTACCTGATTTTTTAATCAGCATATAGATAACTTCAAAATCATAAAGAACCACTAACATATTAAACTATTAAATTCAAATACTGTGATATAGTTCATCATAATGAATTATATGTTAATTGTCAAGGGGTTAAAATTAAATTCGTAAGCAAAAAACAAATTTTGATTTTCAGAAAGAATTAACAACAAATCAAACGACAAACAGCACGAATTTTTTCTTTTTTGTCTGCCGTCAGACGTCGGCGGTCGGCTTTTAAGCTAAATACCGTATTCCTCAAGCAGTGTCAGTTCGCCGTATAAAGGAGCAACTTCACTTGTTAAAGCTTCTTCACTATCATATTTGGCAAGCTCGGATTCGATTTTACGAAGCCAACTTAATTCTCTTTTATTGAGAATAATGTCTCCCCTGTCTACTGCTTTCCGAATCAAATCGCATGCCTTCAAGCCGGTGGCTCGAGTACGCAAAAAATCATCTTCTTCCTGCACAATCGTTTTTGCGATTTCCACGGAAAATTCCGGAGAAATAACAAAAGCCTGAACATTTTTAAGTTCATCGCTCTTTACGAAAATTTCTTTAAGTAAGTCCTTGGTTCCACCTTCTATAGACTGGTTCATAATCCGACAATCATAAGCCAATATTTCAGTAAAAACCGTGGGAGCAAAATCCGCCAGAAGCTTCACATTCTGAACAGACTCGTTGCTCCATAGGTCACACACTGCGGCAGCGATATTTCCCAGGTGACTCAAGTGAGCACAGGCTGCAGACTTTCCTTCCATGGATATTGTGTAACCGGTTACGGCTTTCATAACCGGACCTTCGTACGCACAATCCTTGGAAGGACCAACCGCGCCTTCTTCAAAAGCGACCAGAGACCTCACCGAAGACATTGCTCTTACAACTGCGGCAAGAACCTCCGGAATATAATTTCTATCCGCAAGCATCATTGCGGTGTTTGCAAGACCGCATGCCGAATCGCCAGCCGGGACAACATCAGTTTCTTTGGCAATACGAGTAATTTCTTTCCACAAAAAATGCATATCCCTCGGGGCAAGAACACCCAGAGAAAAAAGAAGTCCAGGGATACTTCCTTCCATCAAAGCTCTGTCATTTACTTCTTTACCGCCTATGGACTCAATGGAAAGCAAATCGGCTCCGGCAAGAGCATTTTCGCGAAAAGAATCAAAGATTCTTTTAATGGCTTCTCCCGATCTCATCTTGGGGGGGCGTTTTTCATCCCTGGTATCACAAATCGTCACCCTCAATCCCGATTTCAGGTCATATTTTTCATGGAAATTTTTCATTATTTCTTTGGTCCGCTTGGTTATTTTTACGCCGATTTCCAGAACATCAGTCATCGGCGGGAGATGTTCAAATTCAAGTAAAATTCCAGGTACATCGAGAACCACAGCTCTTTTTAGTATACCATTTATAATAGAATCATATTGTTTAAGTATTTCTTCAATATTATCCATAGAGACCGGCATCGGGGGCAATGTATAATTAATCTCGGGAAGCACCTTTCCGTTACCGATTGTAAGGCTAAAACCACAATTGACAGGATATAGAGCTTTCCCGAATTCCATTTCCCGAGCTGTTTTATAGACTAAAGATGTATACTTCTTCATTATTTTTATTTTCCCAATAAATTTTTTGCCAGACCAACTGCAGATGCCGCATCGGATGAATATCCATCGGCGCCAATCTCCTTTGCATAATCGGCGTTCACAGGAGCTCCGCCCACGATTATTTTAACGTCTTCTCGTAATCCGTTTTCTTTAAAGGTATTTATAACATTCTTCATTTCGACCATGGTAGTGGTCAAAAGAGCGGACAGCCCCAGAACATTCGCCTTATTTTCCTTCGTTAAGTCCATAAACTTTTGAGCCGTGATATCGACTCCCGCATCGATAACTTCGAAACCCGCACCCTCAAGCATCATAGCCACGAGATTCTTACCTATATCATGCAAATCTCCTTTTACGGTTCCTATCACCACTCTTCCCATAGGTTCTATCCCTGCTTTAGTAAGCAAAGGTTCGAGTATCCGCATCCCTGCTTTCATCGCTCTTGCGGAAATCAACATCTCGGGAACATAAATTTCATTTGCCTGGAATTTATTACCCACCACTTCCATTCCCGGTATAAATCCTTTGTTCAGTATCTCTTCAACACCAACACCCTCTTCAAGAGCCCTCCGGGTGCCTTCAATAACCTTACCTTCATTGCCGTCAATCACATTTTCTTTCAGTTCTTCCAGAATAGCCACAATCCCTCCTCATTATTTATATTAAAGATAATTTCTGCCAATAAATTTTTTAAGAATTTTTCCGCAACCAGGATAAAACTATTGTTTTTTTTTGTTTTGTCAATGACTATCGGGGCACTCTCCCCCCTATCCCCCAAATTATCATCACCGCAGAGACACAGAGAACGCAGAGAAAAAATGAAATTGAACCACAAAGCACATAAAGAACACAAAGTTTTTATTCTGTTTTTAGACTAAAGCCCATTCCCTAAATCCCAAATCCAAAATTGTCATTTTGATTTTTAATATTTGATATTTATTTTACAGTTAATAAGATTTAACCGTTTGAATAAATGAATTTATATTTTCCGACGATACGTTCGGCGGCATTCCGCCACCGCAGGAAAGGATTATCCTCGATTTATCCCCTAGAGAGTCCATCAGTCTGGTAACCGTTTCTTTCACGTCATCCGGATTACCTCCCGCAAGAACATCCCTGGGCGGAATATTTCCAAGCATGGCGACCTTGTTGTAAGTCTCTTTTTTTAATTCGTTCATATCCGTGTCAAAGCCCATATTGAAAAGATTGACACCCATTTCAGGCAGATACTTAATGGATGCCTTACAGGAGGCATCGTTATGAAGAAATTTTACTTTAACATCGGCTTCGTAAAGCTCCTTAAAATAAGGCAACCCGAAAGTTTTAAAATCCTGCTCTCCCATGAAACCAATAATATCATCCAGAAGAAAAATTCCGTCGATTGTCGGAAAAATCTCTTTTTGAATCCCGTGCCATTTTCTCAAAAACTCCGTGATTTTCTTTAATAAAGCGTGGGCTTTTTCCGGCTCTGTTTTTATCGAGACAAGAAATTCGGTAATTCCCATCAAAAAACATGCTATGTTCAAAGGCCCTCTTGAAACGGAAAATTTTATTCGATGACCCGCATCTTCGATTTTCGGTCGAGCCAGTTTAAGCCGGTTCAACATAAAAGGAAGAAGTCCGTCTTCTTCAGGATTGGGAATTTTAAAATCCACAATTTCTTCAGAAGAGTGAATTACCTTCTCGGCATTGGGAAAAGCGTTTGCGGGAAAAGAGCATTTTGAACCAAAAGCGGACGGCTCTGTGCACATACCATATTCCGACCAGAATCCCGGCAGGAAAATTACCTCGGGAAAATCTTTTATAGCTTTCATATTCGCGTCAAACCAGAGTTTGTCATTTGAATAATAGTCAAGGATGGAAATACCGTACCAGTTTGGCAGCCAGGGGCTATCTATGACAAACCCCACAGGTAACGGCTCTACTTTTTCTCCGTTTATAACATTAATTAATATATTCCATTGATCGTCGGTCATACGGATTTATAATAGGAAATTGTTGTGATATGTCAAGTGCAATAAACAGATACCAGGTATCGAATACCATGTTCCAGTAAAAAGAGATTTTCTTTACGCGTGCAATCTTATTAACTATAAATAAAATATCAAATATTAAAAATCAAAATGACGTATTAAAATGCAAAACCAAAAGTGATTGGACGCAGATAAACAGATTTGAATTAACCAACCCCACCCCAAATTAATTGGCCACAGATAGACACGGATTACCCAACCACCCATCCCAAATTTTATTTTGTTTAAAACAATAAAATACTTTTTTATATCTGCCTGCCCCGTAAGGAAGAATGACTGTGTCGAGGTAGAGAGGAACGACCATAC
>CAZGBM010000102.1:0-4333 GCA_964523975.1 uncultured bacterium
GAAAAAGTTAATTGCCTATTTTTTCTGGGCGAAGTCGCCGCCTACGGCGGCGTTTTTCTAAAGGATTGAACCGGATTTATGCTTTTCCCCCCAAAAAACACCCTTGATTTTTAGATGCTCTTTGTTTATGCTGTAAGTGATAATAAATTTTTTTTATAGAAAACGCAAAATTCATTAAAGTATTTATTATCTAAGATTAGGTTTACGGCGGATTTAACGTACTTAAGTACGCAGAGAAACACGGAGTCACTTCCGAGTAATAGATTAGCAATTGGTATTTTAATTTTTAAAGTATTAGTATAACGGGCAGGGGTAAAAGAGATAATATAAATGGGTTATAAATTACCTACCTCATATTTCGAGGGATAACCCTGTAAACATAAAGCTAAAAAAATTATTTTAACGAAGGGAGAATATTATGGAGCAAAATAATGTAAGTATAGAAGAACTAAAGAATATCAAAGTCGATGAACTTTTTAAAAAATTCTCTACAGACGAAAAAGGACTTTCCTCTTCAGAAGTGAAGGAACGACTTGAAAAATATGGACTTAATGAAATCTCGGAAAAGAAAATTAATCCCATACTTAAATTTCTGGGGTATTTTTGGGGTCCAATACCATGGATGATTGAAGTTGCTGCTATACTTTCGGTGATAATAAAGCATTGGGAAGATTTCTGGATTATACTTGCATTATTGTTATTGAATGCTGTTGTAGCATTCTGGCAGGAATTTAAGGCGGACAGTGCTATTGATGCATTAAAACAAAAACTCGCACTTAAAGCAAGGGCTCTTCGTGACGGCAAATGGTCTGAGCTATCTGCAAAGGAACTTGTTCCCGGAGATATTATTCGTATTAGATTGGGAGATATAGTTCCCGCTGATATTAAGCTCTTAGACGGTGATTATCTTATGATAGATGAATCTGCGCTGACCGGAGAGTCGATGCCTGTAGAAAAGCATAAATCCGATATCGGATATGAGGGTTCTGTTGTTAATCAAGGAGAAATGACTGCTTTAGTGGTTGCCACAGGGATGAATACATATTTTGGGAAAACTGCTAAATTAGTGGAAGAAGCTGAGACAAAAAGCCATTTTCAGAAAGCGGTTGTAAGAATCGGTGATTACCTGATTCTGCTTGCTGTAGTACTCGTTATTGTTATTTTTCTTGTGGCATTTGCCCGTCATGAAAGCATGCTGGCAACCCTTCAATTTGCACTTGTTCTTACTGTTGCAGCAATTCCGGTTGCGTTGCCGGCTGTTTTATCGGTTACTATGGCGGTTGGTGCTATTACACTGGCAAAGAAAGAAGCTATCGTAAGTAAGTTGGTTGCCATTGAAGAGATGGCTGGTGAGGACATTTTGTGTTCGGATAAAACAGGAACCATTACTAAAAATGAGATAACTGTTTCAGAAACAGTACCTTTTGAAGGATTTAACGAAAAAGATATTTTGCTTTTTGGAACACTGGCATCAAAGAAAGAAGATAGAGATCCTATCGATAATGCAATTATGACTAAAGCTGAGTCTTTAAATTTGACCGATAAATTATCCGATATCTATAAAGTAACTAATTTTAAGCCTTTTGATCCGGTTTCTAAACGGACTGAAGCTGAAGTAGAAGATGATAGAGGTAGCCATTTTCTGGTATCCAAGGGTGCGCCGCAGGTTATTATGTCTCTAATAGAAAATAAAGAATTTGATAGTAAAAATGTAAATAAAGAAGTTGACACATTCGCTTCAAAGGGATTCCGTGCACTTGGGGTAGCAAAGACTGATGAGAAAAAGAATTGGGAATTTGTTGGGCTTATTGCTTTAAATGACCCTGCTCGTGAAGACTCGGCAGAGACAATCAAAATAGCACAATCCATGGGAGTGAATGTTAAGATGGTTACAGGTGATCATATTGCTGTCGCGAAAGAAATCGCAAGGCAAGTAAATATGGGCACAAACATTGTTAAAGCTGATTCTTTTCTTGGCAAAAGCGATAGGGAGGCAGAAAGAGTTGTCGAAAATGCGGATGGATTTGCCGAAGTTTTTCCTGAACACAAATATCATATTGTTGAACTGCTTCAGGCAAAAGGACACATAGTAGGAATGACAGGGGACGGTGTTAATGATGCACCTGCGCTGAAAAAAGCTGATGCAGGAATTGCTGTTGCAGGTTCCACTGATGCGGCAAAATCTGCTGCTGCTATCGTTCTGACTAAGCCGGGTCTCTCAGTTATAATTGATGCTATAAAACAAAGCCGAAAGATCTTTCAACGTATGAATAATTATTCCATATACCGTATTACTGAAACGATTAGAGTGTTAATTTTTATCACTTCTTCGATTATTGTGTTCGGGTTTTATCCTGTTACTGCTCTTATGATTGTTTTATTGGCGCTTCTGAATGATGCCCCAATTATGACTATCGCTTATGATAATGTAAAACCTTCTGAGAAACCTGATAAGTGGAATATGCGCACATTACTAAGCATAGCAACTGTATTAGGAATAATTGGCGTTTTCGTATCCTTTTCCGCCCTTTATATCGGGAGAGATGTGTTTCACCTGAGCAGAGAGATACTCCAGTCTTTTATATATTTAAAACTTTCTGTAGCCGGTCATTTGACAATTTTTGTCGCACGAACAAAAGGGCCCTTCTGGTCAATAAAACCAGCTAAACAATTATTCTTTGCTGTTTTAATCACACAATTCATTGCTACCCTAATCGTGGTTTATGGGTTCTTAATGCCTGCTATGGGTTGGGGACTAGCCCTTTTTATCTGGGCTTATGCTCTTGTCTTTTTTGTAATAACGGACTTTATAAAAGTTAGAGTGTACAGACTCCTCGATCACGAGGGATTTAAATTTCACAGATAAATAGAAGAAGTGCTTTTATATTTGTATATATAAAATGAACAAAGATGAAAAATAAGGAGAATCGTAATATAACAGAAAGAAAATCCATAGGACTTTTTGGAGCTGTTTCCATTGGTGTCGGTGGAATGATAGGGGCAGGGATTTTTTCTGTATTAGGACTTGCAGCGGAAATAGCCGGAAATGCGATGTATATATCATTTTTGATTGCAGGTATTGTAGCCTTTCTTAGTACCTATTCTTTCGCAAAGTTAGGAGTCACATATCCTTCAGCAGGAGGACCTGTTGAGTTTCTTATCAAGGGTTTTGGTGATAGCATCCTGAGTGGGGGATTAAACATTTTTTTGTGGGTCGGATATATCTTTGCTTTATGCCTATATTGCCGTGCGTTTGCAGGCTATGCTATGACATTTTTACCTGCGGAGGCTAGTCGTATATGGGTCAATATATTCTCCACGGGTATAATTCTTGTATTTACTGCAATTAACGTTATTGGGTCAAAAGCCGTTGGGAAATCCGAATTAATTATTGTTGGAGTAAAGGTTTTCATTCTTATTATGTTTGCTTCTATAGGGGGTTTCTTTATTAAGCCTTCTCTTTTATCTGTCTCGCATTGGCCGCATGGTTCGAGTATACTTTTTACCTCAGCAATTGTTTTCCTTGCTTACGAAGGTTTTGGTTTAATTACAAATGCGGCTGAGGATATGAGGAATCCTAAGAAAACGCTCCCAAAGGCGTTGTATTTGAGTGTTTTAATATGTATTGCTATATATTTAGCGGTCTCTTTGACTGTAATAGGGAATTTACCTGTCTCTAAGATAGTAGAAGCAAAAGATTATGCGCTTGCAATGGCTGCCAGACCTTTTCTTGGAGTTTTAGGATTCAAAATAATTGCGATTGCCGCGTTGTTTTCCACTTCATCAGCCATTAATGCCACTCTTTACGGTGGGGCAAATGTGAGTTATATGATAGCAAAAGAAGGAGAATTACCTGCCTTTTTTGAAAGAAAATTATGGGAACGAAATACAGAAGGATTGTTTATAACTGCTGGTCTGGTTATTTTATTTGCTAATTTACTGGATCTTAGCGGAATTGCTATGCTTGGCAGTGCTTCCTTTTTGATTATTTATTGTGCTGTTAATATCGCACATCTTAGACTTTATAAAGAAACAAACGCAAAACCATATTTTATATGGTTATCTATTTTTGGATGTATCTTTTCTTTTATTATTCTAGCTTACTACGAAATAAAAAACTCACCAAAAACCATTGTTGTTCTTATTGTCGTATTAGGGCTGTCGTTCATAGCCGAATGGATTTACAGAAAATACTCGTTAAGAACCCTGAAACCTAAAAATAGTTGAACGAATATCAAACTTTCAAAAGATGTCATAAATACTTGCAATTCAATAAGTGGAGTGTACCATGAGAAAAACAACAAAGAATTATCAAAAATTTTACAAAAAACCG
>CAZGBM010000103.1:0-4332 GCA_964523975.1 uncultured bacterium
GAAAAACAAACTAACAAACTAACGATCTAACGAACCAACGAGCCAACCTAATAAAAAACCTTGACTATAATTTAAACTTCAATACTATATACTACCTTTGTTTAAAAATTAAGGAGGTATTTATGCTCGTCGTGCATGTCCATGTTCATGTAAAAGAAGATAAGATTGAAGAATTCAAAAAAATATCCATCGAAAATGCTCAAAATAGCACTAAAGAACCGGGGATAGCCCGATTCGACGTAATTCAACAAAATGATGATAAAAGCAAATTTGTTCTAACCGAAGTATATAAAACCACGGAAGACCCTGCAAAGCATAAAGAAACCGAACATTATAAAAAATGGAGAGACGCAGTCACAGAGATGATGACGGAACCGCGTTTCAGTGTTAAATTTACAAATTTATTTCCCGACGACGCCAACTGGTGAATACGACATACTTTGAATTTGCAACGGCAAGACGGATAATTTTCGGGGCATGCTCAGCAAAAAAGATTGCTGATAACACATTAAATCTGGGGCACAAACCTCTAATCGTTACAGGCAAAAATCAAGACCGCTGTAAATTCTTACTCGATGATTTCGCAAAGCGAAATATAAATTGCGAAATATTTTCAGTGAACGGAGAACCTACAACGGAAGGAGTAACCGAATGTCTGAAGCTGGCAAATAGCAGTAAAACAGACGTAATTATCGGCATAGGAGGCGGAAGCGCAATCGATACTGGAAAAGCCGTCTCCGCCCTTATAACAAACAACGGCAATCTCTTCGATTATTTAGAAATAATAGGAAAAGGTAAACCTATAAAAAATCCTACTATTCCCTTCATAGCAGTACCAACAACAGCAGGTACGGGAGCAGAGGTAACCAAAAATGCCGTAATAAAGTCAAGAGAACATTCCGTAAAAGTAAGCCTCAGAAGTCCTCTTATGCTTCCGGATATTGCTATAATTGACCCTCTGCTGACCCACTCGATGCCAAAAGAAGTAACAGTAAGTACCGGTCTCGATGCATTCACTCAGGTAATAGAACCTTACGTTTCAAACAAAGCAAATATTTTAACCGATACAATCTGCGAAGAAGGCATCAAAAGAATAAGTCAATCCCTTTTAAAAGTTTTTAACGACGGAACCAATGCAGAAGCAAGAGAAGATATGTGTATAGGAAGCCTGTTCGGAGGCATTGCGCTTACAAACGCAAAACTCGGAGCAGTCCACGGATTTGCAGGACCTTTGGGAGGCATGATCGATGCTCCACATGGATTAATCTGTGGCATTCTTCTTCCTCACGTTATAAAAGCAAATATAAAAGCGCTGGAAGAAAGAGACCTCTCTTCGATAGTACTCACGAAATACGAAAAAATCGCAAAAATAGTAACAAACAAAGAAGAAGCCAAACCGAAAGACCTTATTAAGTGGATAGACGAACTATACGAAAAACTGAATATGCCTCATCTTTCAGAAGTGAACCTAAGAGAAGAACAGATAGGAGAACTCATCAATAAGGCAAAAGAAACCAGCAGCATGAAAGGCAATCCGGTCGAACTGACCGACGAGGAATTAAAGGGAATAATAAAGGATGCTTTCTAATATTTTCCACACCTCTGACATTCTTTTCATTCTCTGGCTGAGATAAACTTATCGATACCTCTCGCGGCTTTATGACCGGTATCAATCGCGTTTATTACGTCGGGCCCTCTTGTGAGATCTCCCCCGATAAATAACCAGGAAAGTGAAGTTTGACCATACTCATCTGTCTTTATTTTTCTTCCTTCATACGTAAGCTTTTCTTTTATCTTCTCTGATAAAAAGGTAAAATCAGGGGCCTGTCCGATTGCTTCGACTACCATTGAACCTTCTATCTCCATCTTTTTTTCTACATCAAATTCAGGATTAAACCTTCCATTCTTATCAAAAACCCTGAGACATTTCTTCATAACGACGCCTTTGATTTTTTCATTATCTATTATAATTTTCTCAGGTCCCCATCCAGGATACAACTTAATGCCTTCTTCCAGAGCTTCTTCTATTTCTTCGGGAGTCGCGGGCATAATATCTCTGGTTTCCAGACAACTAACAGTAACACCTACAGTCCCAAATTCCTCCATCTGTAATCTGCCGAGTGTTCTCGAAATATCCATAGCAACATCACCACCGCCTATTACCACAATTTTTTCGGTAACCTTAATTTTTTCTCCCATTGTTACTTTTCTAAGTAATTCGATTGCCTGAAAAACTCCGGAACGTTCGGTTCCCGGAACCCCGGTACTCCGCCCGTTATGAAAGCCTGTAGACACAAAAACCGCATCATACTTATCTCCCAGATCATCTAAAGAGACATCCTTGCCAACAGTGGTATTGCACCTGATTTCTACTCCTACCGATTTTATATATTCAATATCTTTATCCAGAGCTTCATAGGGAAGTCTATATTCGGGAATACCGTATCTCATCATTCCTCCGGGTTTTGGTAACCTATCAAAAATAACTGTCTGGTAACCCATCAATCTGAGATAATAAGCAGCCGCAAGTCCTCCGGGACCCGCGCCTACGATAGCTACTTTCCTATCAATCGACTTTATTTCTTCAGTTCCCAGCACCTTCCGATATTTTTCAAGAGGAATATTGTCAACCACATACCGCTTCAACCATCTTATTGACAGCGGTTTACCCTGATTGCCAAGAACACACGCGGATTCACATTTATGGGTGCAAACTCTTCCACATATTTCCGGCAAAGGATTTGTTTTGTAAATGTCCCTTGTGGCTTCTTCCAGGTTGTCGTCCCAGATATTTCGTACGTAGTCAGAAATATTCATCTCCGCAGGACAGACTTCTTCACATAACTTACACTCCAAACATCGACTTGCTTCCTTTTGAGCTTCCTTTGCGCTGAAACCCTTAACCTGTTCAACAAAAGATGCCTTTCTCTCTTCGGGTGAGGCCTGAGACATCGGTACCCTTTCAGGGTTAAACAGAGAGTATTCCAAGTCGGGGCTAAACCCCTCATATTTTTCCCTGCGGTGTGCGAGCGATGCTTTAAAAATAGAATATTCCCCCTCGGGAAGGAAGTGTTCTTTATCCGTTTTTTCATCCTTTGCCAACAACTTGAAAGTTTTTGGGTCAAAGTGAATATGAAAATAGTCTCTCGAAAGTCTCAAAGAAGCTGTAGGACAGATATCCACACATAATCCGCAAAAACAACATCTACCGTAATCAATTTCAGGTCTTTCGTTTCTTTCTCCATCTCCAGCTTCAATTTCCGGTATCTCTTTCATCTCTATCGCTTCGTTCGGACATACATCGGCACAATTTCCACAACCTGTGCATTTATCCCAATCGTTAAGATGCAAACCTCTATACCTCATTGCAGGTTCTTTCAGTTCGAATGGATACAGCAAAGTTTTAGGTTTTTTAAAAAGATATTTTAACGCTTTGAGAGGACTTAAAATTGAAGTTTTTTTACCCATTATCTATCTATCTCGGGAGCGACAACGTAAAGGCTTATCATAGTATTACCCACATCAGCAATATTCGCACCCTCTAACAATTTTTCCAGGATAATTAGCCCGTGAGTATACGAAGGTGTCCTAAAATGTACCCTGTAGGGTTTATCTTTACCATCACTCACCATATAAAGTCCCAACTCCCCCCGGGAAGATTCAACCCGAACATAGGCTTCCCCTTCCGGAACTTTCCACTTGAAAGGATTGAAACTCCTATTGAAAACTTTTCCCCCGGGCATATTGTCCAGCAACTTAAATATTAAATGGACAGATTCTATCATCTCATCTCTTATTACCAATACTCTCGAATATGCGTCTCCTTCAACTCTCGTAGGGATATCAAAATCGACTTTATCATAAGCGGCATAAGGCTCGACTTTCCTTATATCATATGGCATTCCGGTTGCCCTTAACACCTGCCCCACCGCTCCCCATTCTTTTGCCTCCTCCTGGGATATCTTTCCTACATTGTGAGCTCTCTCATAAAACAATGGATTGTTAAAAAATATATCATTATAATCAGGGACGCACTTCCCTATGGAATGTAACGTCTCTACCATCCTATCGGTAAAGCCTTCCGGGAAATCTCGTCTTACCCCGCCAGGCCAGATATAAATATGGTATACTCTGCCACCGGTTAATTCTTCGAAAAGGTCCAGAATGAGATCTCTATGATACATTGACCATTGAGCAACCGTATCAAAACCCAACATATTGGCATAAGCCCACAAACCAAAGAGGTGCGAACCAACTCTCGCAAGTTCGAGGTACACACTTCTTATCCACTGTGCCCTTTCCGGCACTTCTATATTTGCCAATTTCTCCACC
>CAZGBM010000104.1:0-4316 GCA_964523975.1 uncultured bacterium
GGATGTATAACCACAACAAGGGGTACAGCGGAAAGTCCATCATATGATGGAGGGACGTGCAAAAGATATGTTCTGTCGATACCATCATAATTCAGGGTGTCGTATTGTGCATAAGAGACCAAGGAAAAAAGAAATATATTTAATACGATTGTTCTACATAAACTCTTTTTCATCTTATTACCTCCTTAAATTTTTAAATTATTCCAATATTTGTTTTTTATCCTCTTTTTTGTCGTTTCTTGCCCTTTAACTTTTATATTGAAAATATATAGAGGAATCTGTTGTTGTCAACTTGAAAATTTAGCTGGATATTTGTCGTCAGAATGTAAACGAAAAATATCAACGGGATGACCAACCGATTAAATTTCCTTGACTTTTATCTTTCTCTTCAATATCATTACCAGTAATAAAAACTAAAAGCGGAGTGATAATAAAAGGAATCGAAAATATGTGTGATAAATCGTTTGCTCTCCATGATTTACCGCAGGAAGATAGGCCGAGGGAACGCTTAAAAGAAATCGGGGAGGACAATCTCTCCATTCAGGAACTTCTGGCTCTGGTTATCGAAAAAGGCAGGAAAGGAAAAAATGTCCTGACTGTCGCTCAAGATTTACTGGCAAGGTTCGGGAATCTTGCCAAAATTAAAGAAGCATCGGTCGAAGAATTGCAACAAGTAGATGGAATCGGTTTCGCGACCGCGTGCAAACTGAAAGCTGCTTTGAAATTAGGTGAGAAGGCTTTAAGTAAGCATAATAGGTATGACTATCAGATTACCACACCGAAAGACGTATTCGAGCTGCTTAAAAATGATTTAGGAAGCAAAAAGAAAGAACATTTTAAAATATTATCTTTGACTACACGGAAAAAACTTATCGGCATAGATGATATTTCAACCGGTATTCTTGACGGCAGTATTGCACATCCGAGAGAAATTTTTAAATCTGCAATTCAGAATTCTGCCGCTTCTATAATCCTGGTTCACAATCACCCGTCAGGCGACCCGTCTCCGAGCGATGGAGACGTACAATTGACCAGACGAATTGTCGAAGCCGGAAGAATAATGGGAATAGATGTCGACGACCATGTGATAATCGCAGACGAGTCTTTTGCGAGCCTCAGATCCGACCCGAAAACGTCGAGGTTGTGGAGGTGATTAAATGATTGGCGATTTCGAATTATTAGACCCTTTAGAAGTAGATGATAACGTATTTAAACTAATAGGTCAGGATTGGATGTTGATAACAGCAGGTACTCTGGATTCTTTTAATACAATGACCGCAAGCTGGGGTGGATTGGGCGTTTTGTGGAGTAAGAAAGTTTGCTTCTGTGTGGTAAGACCTACGAGATATACGTATAACTTTATGGAGAAATCGAATTATTTTACACTTTCTTTTTTTGGCGAAGAGTACAGAGATGTCCTTAACTTCTGCGGTACTCATTCAGGCAAAAACATAAATAAAATCGAGAAAACCGGGCTTACTCCTAAAAAGGGAAGTAAAGGCGTACCATTTTTCGATGAAGCAAGACTGGTTATCGAAGCGAGAAAAATATATTTTCAGGATTTAAATCCGGAAAATTTCCTTGATAATTCTATCGAAGAAAACTATCCGGAAAAAGATTATCACAGGTTATATTTGGGCGAAATAATTAAAGTTTTGAAGAAAAAAGGATAATAAATAACTAAGATTAGGTATTAGTGGTTGGAATTTAGGGGAAAACAACAAAAAATCTTCGTGTCTTAGTGTCTTTGTGGTTAATGCAAAAATTTATTTTTCCTATAGATCTCCATCAATTCACTCAAATTCTTAGCCGGGTTCTTCATAAAGAGTGCTATCTCATCGAGTATTTTTAGCCGCTGGGGGTCTACTTTACTGATTTCGTTACTGAGATATTGATTTACAGGGTACTCCCAGTATAATGGTTCGTAACCGAGTATACATAAAAAGTCCTGATAAATCGTTCCGAGAATCATGATTTCACCCCATGTGTCGGGTATGCCGTATTTGCTCGGGTCTTTTATTTTTCCGGCTCGGAAAGCTATCCACGCCTCGCTTCCCGTTTCGAATTCCTCTTTCGGGAAATCTACCATTTTTCTGTCCGGGTCTACATACATCCATCTTTTTTCTTTATCGTTCCAGACCTCGCAAATTGCATGACTGATGTGTAAACCCGTGCCCGGGGCAAGATACGGAGCAAAACCGTAACGAAGTCTTACCGGTATTCCGCGGGATTTCAGGATGGAAGCGAAAAGTATGGAATGGTAACGGCAGGTTACGACTAATCTTTTTTCAGGTTTTCGCTCAAAAGTGAGTCCGGCAGAGTCTAATGCCAATAATCCCGCAAGCAATTTTTCGGCTGAGGGGAATTTCCGGTCTTCATAATGTCTGCTTTCAGGGATGAGGTTTTTATATGGTCCTAAATCAACGGGGTGAATGAATTGACACTTGATTAAATCACATAATCCCTGTAGAGAATCGGGTAGATTTTCGAATAAGTATGAGTGTTCACCGGGATTCGTATAGATGCTGTAGTTTCTGTAAAAATCAAGCGTATTTTCGACTTTACTGAGCTGAAGATTTTTGGGGTTAGCCGGATTGCACTGGGAAGCAAGTACCACTAAAGCCAATAAGCTTTTTCTCAATATTTTAAAATTCCTCCTCATCCGTAAAAGTTTCGGTTGGTTCTTCATTCAAAATTTCCATAGCATCGGCTGCATCTTTTTCTCTTACCTGAAGCCTGATTCCGCCCTCTCCGGCTAAGCTGGTGAAAGTTGTTTTTGCAAGCATTTCATCGGGTATAAAACATTCGATACCTTCCGACTCGAGTTTTGACCGAATTAGATAAGCGTCATGAATATTATCAAATCTTGCAATGGTTATTAATTCGTCTTCCATAATTCTTTTCTTTGCAGTTAATATACAAAAATAGCAATTTTATTCAAGATAGACGAGTCATTAGTCAAGAGTTGCCGGTCTTCAGTAAAACAGAGAAATAGTAAAATCAGGGGACAGAGAATAGATAGCAGTTGGTTCGTTGGTTCGTCGTTAAGATCAGTATATCAGTAAATCAGTATATTGGTTTTATTTTTTTTACTAATTCACCAATTAACCAATTCACTAATTCACTATTTTGAGTTTACTCAAAATCAATCATTGCCTTTATTACCCCGTCGCGGTAGCCTTCAACAATTTCGAATGCGAGTGCCGTATCTTCGACTTTAAAATTGTGCGTTGCCATGAAATCTACGTTTATCTTTTCGCTCTGTATCAAATCTATGGCTTTCTGCGTACAGTTGTTCTGACGGCGGACATTGTTAATCGTTATTTCTTTTCTGCGTATTTTATTGATATTGAAAAAAATTTTATTCGGTTCCGGAATTCCAATAATTATAAGCTGACCTCCCGGTTTTAATAAGTCCACCGCCTGGTCGAGGGCTTCCTGCTCACCGCAGCATTCAAATACTGCATCTAATTGGTCGGGTTCTATATCTTTTATTTTTTCTACAATGTCTATCAAAGTTGGATTTCCAATCCAGTCAGCCCCGGCTTTTTCCGCGGCAACAAGCCGGTCTTCTATTTTGTCGGTCATATAAACCTTTTTGACGCCGGAAATCCGCGCTGAAAGAAGTACACAGAGACCTATTGGACCCGAACCGAGAATACCGATTGTTTTTTCGTTTGGATTGGCAAGAAAAGTGGCGGAATAAACTCCGATGGACAACGGCTCTGTCAGTGCACCCTGAATAAAGGTCATCGAGTCCTTTATTTTGTAGCAGTTTTCCTGCGGCATAACTATGAATTCGGACAGGCAGCCTTCACGTTCGCCTGGACATCCGAGAAATCTAAGGTTGCGGCAGGTGTGACGCCTTCCGCTTTTGCACTGGTCGCATTTTCCGCAGGATATTGCAGGTTCTATCGCTACGCGGTCTCCGGGACGCACCCGCCGCGATACGAGGCTACCGACTTTCTCTACAACCGCAGCGCATTCATGTCCTATTGTAAAAGGGAATTTGATGACCTGGTCGCCTATTCGTCCGGTTGAGTAATAATGAATGTCCGAGCCGCAGATTCCGACGGATTTTATTTTAAGAAGGACGTCGGTGTCGGCTTTAAGTTCGGGTGCAGGTATTTCCCGAAGTTCGATTTTTCTGATTCCTGTTAAAACAACCGATTTCACGGTTTATCGCCGTGATTTAGAAGAATGGATTCTCGCCAGGGTAGAGCATTTCGGGGGGGTGGTTGAAGGAAACATCTTCGATTCCCAGTACTTTCATAGCAGCAAACAGCGCTTTACCTGCATGTTTAAAAGCAACGCCG
>CAZGBM010000105.1:0-4244 GCA_964523975.1 uncultured bacterium
TTCACGAATTCAAATTAGCTTGACAAAGTTTTTGTATATTGGTATTTTACAAATATGAAAAAGGTACTTTTATTCTTTTGTCTTTTACAGGTTGTAGTTCTTTTCCTGTTTTATCCTGATTTTTATGGAATTTACGATGAGGATTTATATCTTACTACAACTTATACTCTACAGAAAGGTTCTTTCTTTTACGAGAAAGCGGACATTTCCGCCCCTTTCTCAGGGATTGTAGAAGGTGATAAAGGAACGTTTTCTCAATATCCCCCGGGCAATTCCTTTCTTCTTCTGCCATTTGCCTCGATTCACTGGAGACTTGGTTTTTTGAAAAATATTTTGCTTTATTTAGGAAGTTTTTTGTTATTTGTTTTAATATTACGTAGATTTAATATTGACCCAGTTTATTCTCTATTTTTTTTATTTCATCCGACATTAGTACTGTTCTCTCGAACATTGATGAGCGACATCCCTTCTATGTTCTTTTTGTTATTAGGAATGTTCCTTTTGTTAAATAAGAAAAGTGTTGCAGCAGGTTTTTCTCTTGGGTTTCTTCTCTTACTTAGATATCCAAACCTGATTATAATTTTAGGTATTCTTGCAGTACTTCTTTATAGAAAAGAATATAAAAAAGCTTTGCTTCTTTTTCCGGGCGTTATTTTCTTTTCCCTTGTACTTCTAATTTATTTCCTGTACGCTTTCGGCTCTTTCCTTGGACCTTTTCCATTCGGAGAGAATTTTTTTAGTGTTCGTTATTTTTTGTATAATTTTCCCTACTATATTATTTCTTTAAATATATTATATCCGGGATTGTTGCTGGGAATGATAATTTTTGAGATTAAAAACAAAAGATTTTCTCTATTTGTAATTCCAGCTTTAATTCTAATTGTTTTTTATTCCTTCTATTATTATATTGATGGAGGTAATAATTTTATAGAAAAATTAATTAAGGGGCAGAGATTTATAATTCCAGTAATCCCATTTATGCTTATACCCTACTTGGATTTCTTGCAAAATAAAAAATTGGTAAGGAAAGTATTTGTTTTTGTCATTTCGCTACTTTTTATTTTTAACTGCGGAATTCAATATAAACATAAGAAATTCGTAAGAAGAGAGAAGATTCTTAGTCAAGTTCTGCAGGATAAAATTAAAGATGCGGATATTGTATTATGCAATTCCGATACCGATGAACTACTCAATCCTTATTTTAACGAAACAAAGCTTATCGAAATATCTGATTTCAGGGAAAATGATTTGGATTCACTAAAAAACAATTATAATGTTTCTTTTGTATTTGTTGAATTAAAACGCGGTAAAAATTTTGACGAAAAACTACATTGGGTAGAATATTTTACAGAAAAAGGATTCACGATTTCCTACGAATCGCAAAATCCCATACCTATAATTATAATGACCGAATAATTTTATATTTTAAAAATAAATACAGAAAACATAAAGATAGTTTGCTAATGTTTATGGTTAAAAATAACTTTTAACATATGAATTAGTCATTGATTAACATAAAGTTTTTTAATCCAATGCCCAAAATTAAAAGACAGGACGACCTAACCACCTAACGAACCAACGGTCTGACTATTATCTTTTCCCCCTTGACAGATTAGGAAAACCCATTAAAATCCCCAAGGGTTGAAAATAGGATGGAATAATATTCATTAAAACCCGATGTGTATTCAAAAGTTTTTCAACCTCCAAAGAAAAAAAATAGGAGGTAATGTGCTTTCAAACATTTTAAAAGAAAGACTGGGAAATAATCAATATGAAAAATTAATGAGAATAGACAATCCCGAATTGCATGAATTTATTGCAAAATATATAGAACATTGTAATCCCGAGAAAGTTTTTGTTTGTACGGATGATAAAGAAGATATAAAATATATAAGAGAATCAGCGATAAGTAAAGGCGAAGAGATAAAGCTGTCAAAAGAAAATCATACTATTCATTTTGATAATTACTTTGACCAGGCAAGGGACAAAAAGAATACAAGAATATTGCTTCCTGAAGGAGTGGAACTGGACAAGGCAATAGAGACGGGGAACAGAAAAGAGTGTCTGGAAGAAGTTCACGAAATCATGAAGGACATAATGAAAGGGAAAGAACTGTTCATCCGATTTTTCTGTCTTGGCCCCACAAATTCGGAATTCTCACAACCAGCTGTTCAATTGACAGACTCCGCATATGTTGCTCACAGCGAAGATTTGCTTTACCGGCAGGGCTACGAAGAATTCGTCCGCCAGGGAAAGAAAGCCAGATTCTTTAAAATGGTACATTCCGCAGGTGAACTGGACGAACGAAACACAAGCAAGAACTTAGACAAACGCCGAGTATATATCGACCTTGAGGGGGATACCGTTTACAGTGCTAACACTCAATACGGTGGTAACACAATAGGTCTTAAAAAACTCGCAATGCGTCTTGCCATCAAACGCGGCCTGGGAGAAGGATGGCTGACGGAACACATGCTGGTTATGGGAATCCACGGACCAAACAATAGAGTTACCTACTTCACCGGTGCCTTCCCTTCGCTGTGCGGAAAAACATCCACTGCAATGCTTGACAATGAAACAGTCGTAGGCGATGACATAGCATATCTTAGAAAGATAAACGGAAGGATAAGAGCTGTAAACGTCGAAAAAGGAATATTCGGAATCATTATGGGAGTAAAATCCGAGTATGACCCTATAATCTGGAACGCGCTGCATTCTCCGGCGGAAATAATATTCTCCAACGTTTTGATGACTCCGGAAGGAGGAGTACACTGGATTGAAAAAGACGGCGAAATTCCTGAGAAAGGAATAAACCATTCGGGAGAATGGTATAAAGGGAAAAAAGATGAAAACGGTAAAGAGATACCGGTATCTCACCCCAATGCCCGGTTTACCATAGACCTGGAGAATTTCGGCAATCTGGACCCTGCGTTAGATGACCCCCAGGGCGTTGAGGTTGGAGGCATCGTTTACGGAGGTAGAGACTCCGATACCTGGATTCCTATCAAGGAAGCATTCGACTGGGCGCACGGCATAATAGCATACGGGGCGTCTTTAGAATCCGAGAGCACTGCGGCGACCCTGGGGAAGGTAGGCGTAAGAACATTCAATCCAATGTCTAATCTTGACTTCATGTCAATCCCATTGCGTGATTATATCAATTTGAATCTCGACTTTGTAAAAGGGCTAGAAAAAGAACCGCGTATATTCGCGGTCAATTACTTCCTGAAGGATAAAAATGGGAATTTTATTCACGCAAGAGAAGATAAAAAAGTCTGCTACAAATGGGCCGAACTACGAATAAACGGAGAGGTGGGCGCAATAGATGGTCCAACCGGGCGTATTCCCAAATACGAAGACCTTAAAAGACTCTTCAGAGAAGTTCTCAATAAGGATTTCACCAAAGAACTTTACAACGAACAATTCAAAATAAGAGTAAAGGAAAATATCGCAAAGATAGACCGAATCGAAGAAATTTACAGAACACAGGTGATGGATGCACCGAAAATCATTTTCGATATTCTGGAAGAACAGCGGGAAAGGCTCCTTTCCACGCAGGCGAAATACGGGGACTATATTCTGCCAGGGAATCTTGCATAGCTAGATTCAGGTACCAGGTACCAGATACTAGGTTCTGGATTAAAAATAAAATCTAATGAAGTCATTTGAAGATTTAAAAGTCTGGGGAGAAGCCCATAAATTAGTGCTCGAAATTTACCGGGTTACTAAAAAATTTCCTGAGGATGAACGTTTTCGATTAACCAATCAACTTTGCCGCTCAGCAGCATCAGTTCCAGCCAACATTTCAGAAGGCACAGGTAGAAAAACTTTAAACGAATACGTTCAATATCTATATAATGCGCGTGGATCCCTTGAAGAGACAAGATATCACTTACGTCTCGCTAAGGATCTTGGTTATATGAATGAAGAAGAGTTTATAAGTCTGAACGAAAAATACAATTCAGCCGGGAAAATGCTTAACGGATTAATAAATTCTTTAAAGAGAAAAACAACTGAGACCTAGGACCTGGTATCTGATATTCCCCAACGCTTGACAATCAAATATTTTTTTATATCTTCTGATTAATGGCCCCATCGTCTAGTCCGGTCCAGGATGCATGGTTCTCAGCCATGTGACAGGGGTTCGAATCCCCTTGGGGCTACCATAATTACTGGGGTGTCGTCTAACGGCAAGGCCCAGGACTCTGGATCCTGTTATCGGGGTTCGAATCCCTGCACCCCAG
>CAZGBM010000106.1:0-4192 GCA_964523975.1 uncultured bacterium
TCGTTAGGTCGTTGGGTGGTTAAAACAGAAAATAAAAAATTGGGGTTAGTGAGGTTTAGTGTTTTTAGCGTATTTCATGGTTAAATAAGTTAGTTTTCTTCTTTGTGCCTCTGTGTCTTTGTGTGAGAATATTTTTTGAGGTTATGAATTTTTTGAACTTTGATTTGTAATTTTAAATTTTAATATTTGATTTTTCAATTAGAACTACATTCCCGGTAGAGCTGAACGACTTCAGGTATTTCGAGAGTTTCTGCCCGTCTTTTTAAATCAACCGAGACTTCATCTATATTGTAATCGGAAAGGTTATTCTTAAGTGTTTTTCTGCGGAAGCGAAAAATGGCTTTCAAAAAATTTTCAAAATTCTCGTTAACTTCTACTGGGGGATGCTCTTTCAAAACTCCCTTCAAAACCGTCGAAAAAACATCGGGTTTAGGGAAAAAGGCTTCAGGTTTAATCTCGAATTCCATAGTAATATCGTATAAAATATTAAACAATATTGAAAGCGAAGAGTATGATTTTTTGCCGGGTTTCGATGTAAATCTTTCCGCAACTTCCTTCTGAAGCACAAAGATCCATTCTTTGATTTTATCTCTTTCGTTTTTAATTTTTTGCATAATTGCCAGAGAAACGGAAAAAGGCAGAGCACCCACAGCAATCTCGGGAAAAGATGAATCTATCTCCAACTGAAGAAAATCTTCGCAAATGACGTCCACGCCCGTATCCTTCAAATAACCGCAAAAATCTTTATCTATTTCCACCCCAATCACATCAAAACCCCTATCTTTAAGATGCCTCGTTATGATGCCAAGTCCGGGCCCTATCTCCAGTACCTTCTTACCCCGCTCCGGAGACAGTCTATCGGCAAATTTCCTTGCAATATTCTCATCAAGCAGAAGGCTCTGTCCACGGGCTTTACTTAAGTATTTATCCCCTAGAATTTTCTTTATTTCTTTGACCGTCATGTCGTTCGAGCAAACGGCTCATTAACTTTCTTTTGAAAAAATAAAGGTCGAACTGGATCAACTCTTCATATCCTTTTTTGTAATTTCCGCCTGCATTCCACAGAATAAATCCATCCGAACGAGAATCGGAAGCAGCGTTCAATTGATTCAAAACGTATTTTTTGCCGAGCTTAGAGGACTTCCAGGTAAAAGACTGAAGGTAAGGGATTACTTCAACATCTTTCTCCGGCAGTCTTTCCCTGGCTTTTTCGACCGATTTATAAATCAAAGAATACGTTCTTGACTCCTTTGTGGAATCAACCATAAAATAATCGTGAAAATGAGAAGGGTACAGCATCGGATAAACCGCATCTACTTTTTCAGCCATTTCTTCGAATTTTTGACCCTCGCCGGACAACATCTCAGTCCACACAGTATAACCATAGAACGTAAGAGATATTCTCTTGCCTCTTGGTTTTACTTCCTTTGCCATATCCAGAAATTTTACAATATTATCCAGTTTATTTTTCGAATTCTTATAGGGTCTGTCCCCTGACGGATAGCGTATATAATCGAACTGTACTTCATCGAAACCAGCTTGGAAAGCTTTTTCCGTGATACTCACGTTGTATTTCCTGACTTCAACAAGAGAAGGGTCTACCCAGTATCCGTCTTTTTCCTGAAACCATATATTTCCCGACAAATCCTTAAGGGCGAGAGCTCCGCCATTTTTAAAAGCAAGACCTTCATCTTTAAAAATACACTGCCTGGCAATCAAATAAACTCCTTTCTCCCTTGCTTTTTTAATAAATTCTCCATAAAGAGAAAACCTTGTTTTTCCTCTTTCATCTTTCACGTCAAGAACAGCAGCGTTCACAAGCCCCAGATCAACCATCCTGAAGAATTCATCCAGCCCGCGTTTTGAGTAGAATAATCCGGGACCGAGATAAATACCTCTTATAACAGGTCGTGATTCGGAGACCACCGGAATATCAGACGGGGAAAAAGCAAGTATAAGAAAAAACATCATAACTATTCAGCCACGAAGGCTCGAAGATTATAGATAGAATTCATAAGCCGAAAGACAGAATACAGAATCCCATCAACCCAATAACAAAAACGATAAATTATACAAATAACACAAAAAAAAGTCTCAAACTTCATATTATACTTTGTGTCTTTGTGCCTTGGTGGCTAACATTATATTCTATGAATAAATAAACCCGATTTAAGTTTAGGTTCAAACCATGTGGATTTCGGAGGCATCTTGTTACCATCATCGGATATTCTTATAAGTTGCACCATCTGGGTCGGAAACATAGAAAAAGCAACCTTGAATTTACCCGAATCTACCAATCTTTCGAGCTCCTTCAATCCTCTTATTCCTCCGACAAAATCTATCCTTTCATCCTCTTTGGGATTTTTTATCCCTAAGATAGGGCTAAGAAGATTTTCCTGGAGTACGGAAACATCAAGAGAATAATACGGGTCATCGGCGGGAAACGTTCCCTCTTTAGCTTTAAGATGATACCATTTCCCGTCTAAATACATGCCGAAATTATGATAGGTATCAGGCTCGCATCTCCCTCCAACATTTTCTATAGTAAAAGACTCTTTCAATTCGTGGAAAAATTCATCCTCTTTAAGAGAATTAAGGTCTTTTACCACTCTGTTATAAGCCATTATCTTAAGCTCGGCATGTGGAAATAGGACAGCAAGAAAATAATTATACTCCTCTGTACCATTATGGGCGGGATTTTTTTCTCTTTTCTCTGCCCGTACATTCGATGCCGATTCACTGCGATGATGTCCATCAGCAATATAAAGAGTGGAAACTCTACTTAAAATTTCCTGAATTTTACTGATGGTAGCGGTATCTTCGATTCTCCAGACCGTGTGAAAAACATTATCTCCGGTTTTAAATTTAAAAAGAGACGATCTCAATTTTACTTCATTAAAAATGTCGTAAATCTCTTCCGTTTTCTCGGAATCATAATAAGCAAGAAATACAGGTTCCGCATGGGCTCCTACTGTTTTAATATGTCTTGTTCTGTCCTCGACCCTAACTCTCCTTGTAGATTCATGGGTGCGAATATCTCCCCTGTCGTATTCATCAACCGAAGCAAGACATACCAAACCGGTCTGGCTGTGACCGTTTTCATCCTCCTCGTAAAGGTAAAAAGAAGGAGTCTCTTCCTCGATGAGATGTCCTTCCTTTATCAACCATTCGAAATTTTCCTTACTCTTTTGATAAACTCTATCGTCAAAAATACCGACATCCTCAGGAAAATCGATTTCCGCATTCACGACGTGCAGGAAACACAAAGGATTATTCTCTGCAAGTTTTTTTGCTTCTTCCCTTGAAAACACATCATAAGGCGGAGATGAAATTTTCTTTGCATACTCCGCTTTTGGTCTTAAAGCTCTGAAAGGTTTTAATAACGACAACAAAACCTCCTTATCTGGCAGGATTTACCTCACCTTAAAATAAAATGCTTTACTATTTTATATGGATTTACGAATATGTCAACGGGTAAATGGTTATAAATTTAAACTTCACGATCCGTCACAAATACTATAATGAAGAACAGAAAATTTATTATGGATGAATTAGTAAAATGCAAAAATTAAATATCAAAATGGAAAATGACAAATCAAAATTCAAAAATTTATTTCACCGCAGAGGCACAGAGCTCCTATCTACCCAAATATTAGGACGCTGATAAACACAGATTAAAAAAGATTTTTTAATACTAATTTACTGATTTACTAATTCCTAAAACCGAAACTATAGTTAACAACAAATTACACAAATAGCACAAATAAAAAATATTTTATTTGTTTAGAACTCAACATACAACTCATTTTTAACATGTAGAACATGTAGGTACTATAGTCTTTTTGTTTTGACTCAGGATTTACGACGCATGACTCTCGACTCAGTTAACCAAATCCCAAACCCTAACATTATGTCATCGGCCTTAACTAAAAAGTCTGTATCGTATAAATTATCGTAGTAGACGAACCGCTTGTATTACTCTCATCTCCGTCAAGTTTAACCCTGTAATCCCGATCGATGTTCCGCCATCCTGGAACATCACCGCTTCCACTTAGAATAACTTGCGGAACAGTGCTAAGCGGTGACCATACTCCGGCAGCCCCGTCTCCATATTCTATATCGGAAAGCAAAATACCGCAGGCAGGAGCCGGATTTCCGGCACCTGCAATATTAACCTGCCAATTATTGGCTG
>CAZGBM010000107.1:0-4048 GCA_964523975.1 uncultured bacterium
TCCTGGTAGAAATCGAATGCTCCGAATAAATTGCCGTGGTCGGTAAGAGCTATTGTGTCCATTCCCAAATTTTTTACCTGGGCTATAAGCTCCGTAATTTTTATACCGCCGTCCAGTATTGAATAATGGCTGTGGACATGTAGATGGGTGAAATTCATGCTATTTTTACCTTCTTTTTTCGCTTTTAATTGGCGGGTTTCCGAATTGCTTAAACACTAGTAATTTCGCATTCTTGGGAGTATCACTCCGCCTGAAGTTATTATTTTAAATCCATCCTGTATTGGAATTTCGGTTTCTATTATCTCTGATGCGGGATAAAGAAGATAGTATCCGGAAGTCGGGTTCGGAGATGTAGGCAGAAATACATTGAAATATTCTTTCCCTTTTATTGTCCATTTGTCTTTGCTTGTTAAGAAAGCAAGAGAATATGAGTTTTCCCAGGGATATCTTATCAGAACTACTTTACTAAAAGCAGAGTGGTCAATCAGTATTGCATTTACAAGCTGGCGGATCGCGTTATAAAGGCTTTTTACGAAGGGTAATTTTGTCATTATTTTGTCGAGAGTATTCATAAACCATCTTCCCATAAAATTTGAAGTGATAAATCCGATTATATAAATACCGATTATAACGGCAATAAAACCCAGTAAGGAAGAAAGTGGTTTGGATATATTTGAAAATAAAGAGATTTGAGTGAAATGTTTACCGAAAAGGCCGCCTATTTTCTGTATGAGGAACCATAAAATGCCGAACGTCAATCCAAGTGGGAGGATTGCAACAAGCCCTGTTATAAAATCCCTTTTAATTTTATTTTTCAAGGACATATTTATTAGGATTATAAAAGATTTATTTGATTAGTCAAGTATTGAGAAGTCAGCAATTATTGTGAGATTGTATTGATAGCCAGAATAGCCAGTGCTACCTTGTATAGAATGTCTGCCGTATTTCCGAGAATTTGCCAGAAAGAAATTTCTATTTTAAATTTTGCAGGAACTACAATTGTATCTCCCGGTTTTATTTTAGGGGAACCTTTTTCAATTTTTCCTGAGGCTCTCCTTATGTATATTTCCTTTTTATCTGCTGAAGGTTTCGGTCCACCTACCATGGCTAAGTAGTCTTTTAAGGATAAACCTTCCTGGTAGGTTATTCCCGTTGGATTATAGACCTCTCCTATTACCTGAACGGTTCTGGGTAATTTTGGTACCTCTATTCTATCGCCATCCTCAAGAGGGATATTTAATTGTGCGGGGTCCAATAGATTAATTATAACTCTGCCTGGAACCTGAATTTTATTAAGTTCTGATAATTGCTCTTGCTGAAGCTGGATATATTCAATCTGGGCGGTTTGATCTTTTTCGGAGCCAAATCTGCCCATGATTGATCTTTGTTCGGAAAGGATGCGTGAACGATTTTCTCTTGTGAGCTCATCAAGCGCGTTATTCTGAAATTTCTGAAGCGATTTTTTTATAAATATGGCTCCTTCAACATGAGCATTCTCCGTAAAGCCGCTGGCTCTCTCGATAACTTCTTTAAGTGTTGTTTCGTCTTTTATTTGGTAACTCCCTGGATAGGTGAATTCTCCGGTTAGATATACATAACTTTCTTTTTCTTCCTTTGTCAGAACCTTTAATTTATCATATTCTTTAAGTTCAATGTTTTCTTCTAAAGAATCCTTCATCAACTTTTTAAGATTGATTTTTACTATTTCTGGTCCTCCTGCTCCAACAAAACGGATAAGTTCCGCCTCCTCTAAAAATGTTCCCTTTTTCGCTCCTCCTGCTTCTTCTATGAGGTTGAGAACAGTCATTCCCTTTTTTAGTTCGTAGGTCCCCTCGTTTTTAACATTACCGGTGATTTCAACATAGTTATGATGATATGGCGGCATTTCAAACACAGAGGCGAGGTCTCCATTTTCTATTATAAAACTTTTTGAAACCCTATCAAAATCATTTTCATTTTCGAATTTTAAGTCTTTCACAATTTTTTCGTTTTCCGGAGAAATTCTTTCAAGCTGAATTCGTTTCTTTCCGGCAGTTGGGAGAAATCCACCGGACATTTTCATTAGCTCCGATAGTCGTTCCGAACCTTCTATTTCGTATATGCCAGGTCTATTTACGGCTCCGCTTATTCCCACTACTTTTCCGATAGGAGGAACAAATAGAATGTCTCCGGATGAAAATTGAAGCTGTGGTAAGGGTTTTTCCTCTACGATGAGTTTGTATAAGTCGATGATTTTTGTGGTGCCGTTGGTAGAAATGTATTTTATTTTTCTTAGGCTTCCTGATTTTTTGGGCCCTTCTGCTTCAAAGAGGGAAGCCAAAGGATTTGAAAGAACAGTAATATTATAAATCCCGGGTTTATTGACTTCACCCAGAATAAAGACACTCACACTTTTTAAATTCCCCAGGGTTACGCTAACATCGATATTGGAGAACTCTTTTCCGAATGCTTCTTCAATTATTCTTTTACTTTCTCCGTATGTATATCCCCAGAGTTTTATACTTCCTATATAGGGTAGAGTGAGGGCTCCGTCACGGTCGATATTTTTTGTCCATGAGTCGTTTAATTCTCCTGTGATTTCAATATAGAGTTCATCTCCGGGGCCTAAAATGTAGTTATCCGCAACCGGAGCAAAGACTGGTATTTCGTATAATGATACCCGGAACATATCATATCCGAATTGTCTCAATGTTACCGAAAGAGAATCAAGTTGTCTATTTACTTTCGACAATTTTTTACTTAGATGGAAATATGTCGTATCTGCCGGGATTAAATATTTATCCTGCAAATTTTGATCTGTTAAGTATTTGGTCCTCAATTCGATTTTTAAAGATTCCGCTTTTACCTGTCCGAGCAGAGAATCTTTTAGCAGCTCAAGTTTTATTTTTCGGGAGGTAACAAGATATTTTTCCTTAAACATCTTTTCGATTGTCGAGAGTGTCTCTGCTTCTATTACGCCGATTAATTGTTTCTCTCTAAGGCTATCTTTTGATACTGGCTTGTAACTTGGTGTTTTTGCCCCGGATAGTCTTTCTAAGACGCTTCTGTCGATTGTTTGATTTAAACAAGTAAGTGGAAAAATTATAAAAATAAATATTAATATAATCCTTTCTTTTAACATCATTTCTCCGTTTTTTTGATACTACGATAACTTTTAAATTTGTCAAGGCCTGGTGGATTATGGATAGTAGATAGTTTTGAATTTCGGATCTGTTTCACTTTTGTATTGCTATCGGTCAACACCATTGGAAATTAAACATCAAAAATTAAAAAGCAAAATGACAAATAAAAATGCAAAATTATTTTTCCCCTTAAAAGGGTGTATAGATTTTTTTGTTTATTTTTGAATTTTGATTTGTATTTTTCCATTTTGATATTTGATTTTTACATTTTGAGGTTTTGGACTGCTCTGTTCTTTGTGGTTTGTTAAGAATTTTTGGAAAATTTACCGGGTTTAATTTGCAGTACAAAAACAATTGACATATTTTACATTCTAATTATAATACAACTATGAATTCTATTTTGGAAAAGATCGAAGAATCTATTATATCTAAGGTTGTGAAAGCTGCGGAAGAAAATAAAGCACTCAATTTTGCCGAGAATCCTATTGAGCTTTTCACGCCAAAGTCTATTATAGAAAGCGCCAAGGAAGCAATAGAGGGTGGTCTTAACGGTTATTTACCGGGTGAAGGAAGAAAACCTTTAAGAAAGCTGGTTTCTGAAATGATTGCAAAGGAAACCGGTGTGATTTTTGATCCCGAAGAAGAAATTACAGTAACTTCCGGAGCAAGTGAGGCATTTGTTTCATCTATGTTGAGTCTTGTGGAAGGCGAAAATGGAGTTGTTATACCGGAGCCTTTTTATGAGAATTATTTACCTGTAACCGAATTGAGTAGAGGTAAGCCCATTTTTCTCTCCCTTGTTGACCCTGATTACTCTTTCCATTTCACCGATTTCAAGAAATTGCCGACTTTTAAGGTTTTTATTTTAAATAATCCTCATAACCCAACTGGGAAAGTTTTTACTAAAGAAGAAATCAAAGCGATAG
>CAZGBM010000108.1:0-4043 GCA_964523975.1 uncultured bacterium
CCTTGACATCAAAGATTAATGACCTAATTTTCTACAAATGAAAGAAGAATTTGCTTCTATTCCATTTTTCGGACCCGGAAAAAAAGTAATCGATATGGGCTCCTGGGATAATATCGAACCTTCAATAACACTGGCATCAAAAGGGACTATAGTTTTTGCAATCGACCGTTATCAGAAAATGACAGAGTTCAAAGAAAAACTCCTTGATTCCGTCGAAAATAAAAAAATTAGCAAAGAAATACTGATGCGAATAATTCCTTTGAAAGCAGACGCAAATAACTTACCTTTCCCGGAGGAATGCATCGACGGGATACTTTTTCTGTACTCGGTATCATGGCTCGAACAGTTCGGAACAGAACCGCTATCCGCTTATAAAGAAGCTGTGAGGGTTCTAAAGAACGACGGACTTGTTATTATAACAGAATCAAATATCGAACGGGCGGAAATCCAGGAAAAACTTTTGAATACGATGATGAAAACGGAAAGAAACGATAATATTGTTATTGGTAAAAAGTTCAACCCCGAAGAAAAACTTTTTTAATGTAGCCATCAGGGAAAATTTATATGAAAATAGACAAAGCAATCGAACACAATATCCGGGTCCATGATAGTATATATAAAAAATATGAGCAAATGCATGGTGAAATTTTTAACCCTATAGAACAAGAGCGCCTCCGCAAACACCTCTCGCTAGCGATTAGACATCTCAAAACATCTTCGATGAGAAAAGAAGCACTTGATTACGGCTGCGGATCAGGGAATCTTACACAACATATGATTGCCTCAGGTTTTCATGTGGTTTCTGCGGATATCTCGGAAAAATTTCTCTCACTTATTAAAGAAAAATATAGCCATACTGGAAAATCAGAGACTTTAAAAATTAATGGACAAGACTTATCCAATATTAAAAATAATCGATTTGACTTTGTTGCCACTTACTCTGTATTGCATCACATTCCGGATTATCTACAGATAATCAATGAGATAGTTCGAGTAGCCAAACCAGGAGGTATTATATATATTGATAACGAAGCAAATGAATCCTACTGGGAGAATAGTGAATATGCCGAATTTTTACAATTAGTTCAACCTAAAAAAAATTGGAAAAGGTTTTTAAAAGTATCAAACTACGTTAACAAAATTCGGAAAATTATAAATCCTCGATTTGAACCATGGGGAGATATACATATTTATCCGGATGATCATATAGAATGGAATAAAATCGAAAATTTATTGTCAAATTGCGGATGCGAGATTGTTTTGAAAGAAGATTATTTGATGTATAGGAAAGAATATCCTGTCGATATTTATCAAGCATACAAAAATAAAATTAGTGAAACGCGAGTGTTAATTGCTCGCAAAAAATGATATTCGCCTTACACAGCAATAGAAAAAATTCAACCCCGAAGAAACACTTTTTTAGATACAGACACTAAGACACAAAGAAAAACAACTTAAAATTTAACCACAAAACAAAAAAACCACTAAATTTTTTATAGTAATTTTTAAAACCCAACCCATCCAAATATAGAAACAACAAATAACACAAATAGCACAAATATTTAAAAAACAGATTTTATCTTCTATAATTGATAAAAATGATTATTTTTAGGTTTATTTGTGTAATTTGTGCAATTTGTTGTTAAAGAAATGGGTTGTTGGGGGTGTTAGAAAACTCGTATTTTTTTCGGTTAGATATTTTATTGTAAGAAAGAGTTGATTTTTCATTTTTATTTGTAATTTTGATTTTTAATTTTTGATATTTGATTTCACAGTTTTAACTGACCAACGCACCAACGGTCCAACCAACGGATTAATTTGATTACTCAAATTAATCATCTACCCACCGAAACTACCGTCTTCTCTATACTCCTTGCGGAACCATCGGCATCTTTAATTAACGCAAAAACTATGTAAAGACCTGTTGAAACTGTTTCTTCGGTATCAACTTTTCCATCCCATACCCATACTCCCTGCTCTCCCCCATAATTTGCTGAATTTTCCCGTAAAAGATGCCCTTGCCTATCGTATATTTTTAAGGTTACTTCATTTCGGAGGTATGGAAGATTGAAAAAAATTACGCACGTTTCATCCATTCCGTCTCCATCAGGAGTAAAATGTCGAGGAGAAACATCAAGGGCAATTTCTGTTCTTTTATATTCGGCAAATAAGGAATTTACTGCTCCCGGTGTTCCGCCCTGGGGTATAGACTGCCCCCAATTTGTAGGATTTAGAGCCGATATATCCGGATTAATTCTTTCTAAAGAATAATTTCTATCGGTATCACTGCCAGTATAGACCACCACATCCAGAAGAAATTCGTTCTCATCAAGCAAAAAAATACTATCTCCATCGTTTGAGAAAGATAAATTCATTTTTAAGACAGAGGAAGAGATACCTCCGTAATAATCTAAAAAACTTGCAGAATCGGAAGTTACAATAAGATAACTACCCGAAAGGATTTCCGCTCCTCTCGAAGAAACATCTTCTATCCGGAAAGAATCGAGAGAAATATCATAGGGAGACCTGTTAAAAAGTTCTATCCACTCGGGCGGACCATCCGCAGCCGGAGCAAACATAATTTCATTTATAATAAGTTCCGCTACTCCGTCGCCTATCCTGACCCTTCCAAAAATAGTCTTCCCTATCAAATCGAAACCGATAAGATAAACATCTTCCGAAGACAGCGAAAAGGTAAGCCGGCAGGAAGAATCCTGAGGAACATTTAAAAGAGAAAAAGTACCGATAAGTTCTCCTTCATCAAGAATTTTGTTCCGGTTCTCATCATTAAATACCTCTATGGTTCCACTTAACATTGTATCATACATATTGACCAGAAAAACCGACACATCGTAATCTTGAACAAGAATAGAATCAAGAGAAAAATCCGGAGCCGAATAAACGGAATTCTCTCTTCCGGGCGTCGAACCGGTAGAATCTTTACTCGCCTTCCAATTCCCGGAAATGTCGCTTACATAAGGATAAACCCTCTCCACGGAAATTCCGTCTCCGGCGTCAAAAGGATAATAATATGTCGAAATGGTATCTCCGCCCGGAGCAATAAGCGCAACCGGATCTGTAGTCGAAAGCTCGTTTCCTATAGTAGTATTGCCTACGGTAAGCAAAACACAAGAAGGGACACCATAAGGCATATAATTATCACCCGAGTCAATATACTCGGGGTCCATAACAAGAGCAAATTCCCCCGGCAAAAGAACAGTATTAGAATTACCGGAAAGAGAAGAAAAAGGAACAATTTCATCAACGGCATCGAAATCCGTAATTTGCCAGCCATTTAAATTCACCGCTTCCGGACCCTTATTGAAAATCTCAACGAATTCATTCCTATCTTCAGACAACCCGACCCCACCGGACCCGAGAGGGTTCGACATTACCTCATTGATACAAACATCGGAAAACAACAAAAACAAAAAATACATTTCGCTCCATTATAGAAGAAAAATCTCGAATGTCAAGAACTCTCCTTAGAAACAAAAATGGGAAATTTCGCCGCCTCTGACCATAAACAAATAGCAAAAATGGCTAAAGTTAAATATGTGGAAAAGTTGTTGAGAGAACTTTAAATAGCAATTAACACATTGAAAATCAATCTCTTACCTTATATAACTTATCCACAATGATTTACAATAAGCTCTTCATTATTAGGAACTTAATGAAAAAATAGCATGGCATCAGCTATTGTCGTTTTTGTCGCTTTTTTGTATTTGGGTTTTTCCCTAATGGAAAGTGCTTTGTGAAAAACCCTGAAACGTCACAGCCGCAGAACGTTTTTTTTTAGAAAAAATTTTTAGAATTTTTTGGCAAAGAAAAAGTTTAGAGATTTAATTCTCTTAAAAAGGTTAATAAATTGTGGAAGGTTAAGATATTGATTGAGAGTGTTCTATCGTCAAAAAGCCACTAAAATGCAAAAAATTAAATATCAAAATGTAAAATTACAAATCAAATGCAAAAACGAATTTAAAAAGATTCACCACAGAGTACTCAGAGAGAAGCTAAACACACAGAGAACACTGAGCCAACCA
>CAZGBM010000109.1:0-4016 GCA_964523975.1 uncultured bacterium
TTTACCTTCCGCATAATTTATATATTAGACCTAACTATATTAAATTTGGTTCCAATTCCAGCATAAGAAAAGCAAATATCAATAAGCCCTGCTCCTTACATTTCCCCATGATAAACGACGAACCAGGAACTCCGAACCAAAAACAAATTTCGGACGCAGATGAACGCAGATTTTTTAGATTTTTTTTGTTGTTTTTTTAACTCGAAACACAAAACTCAAAACTCGAAACCTTAATTACTACAAAGACCACAAAGTTTATTTCTTCCCTATTCAACAATTCAACTGATTCGAAGAATCTCTTATCTTTTCCAGTCGTGTTTTGGCAGAGGGTTCTTTAGCAAAAAATTCTTCAAGTGTTTTGCAAGCATACTCTTCACAATAAGCGCAACTTTCAAGTTTTTTCTTTCTTGCGCATTTCCTGATTGGACAATCCTTACATGCCGAAAATAATCTACCTGTTTCTGCCGTACAACCATCACAATCGGTTATGTCTTCCAATCTATATTCCAACCCATAATGCTCTTTGAGAAGTTTTACGATTTCTTTCCTTTTTTCTTTCTGTTTTTCTTTATTCTTTTCTCTCGTTACCAGATATATAGGGCACGTCCGGCAGACAAGCCCGCAATAAGCAATCATTTTATTCATATATGGTAAATCGTACGGAAAAATGATATAAATGTCAAGGACTTTTTTGGACCACAAAGAACACAAGGCCTCATCCCCCTCCAATTTATTTACATGTAGGACATGTAGTTCTTGTAGTTTTTGTTTTCTTAAACCCCACCAACACACCCACCGACTAACACACTAACAATTTTAGACAGGATTAACAGGATATACTGGATTTTTTTAAGCTAACAGCCAAAAGCGAAAGTCAAAAAGCTATTTTTATCACATGTAGGACATGTAGATACTGTAGCTTTTTTAGTTTTTTGTTTTGACTCGGGACTGGAGACTGGCGACTCGTGACTCTATTACTTAATATATATTTACGATTCAAGATTTAACTCCTTTATTTCTAAGTAGCCATTTATAAGGTCATGTTAGAACCTGTAGCCTTTTACAATATTTTCGAACTTATTAGGCAAGAGCGGGGTTCCCCGCTCTTGCCTAATAAATGACAATTGATCTCCCTGTCTGTTAATCCTCGTAAGCCATGTCGCATGCCTGGTTTGTACTCACGTCACTACCACAACCGCAGCCGCATGCCGGGTCCGGATCTTCAAACGCAAGATCGAAACCACCGTCATAATCAGATCCTGACCCTGCGCAACCGCAATCGCAGTTGAAGCTCTTTTTTCTGATTATGACTTCGTCTTTCCCCAGCACCTTCTTTCCCGGCTTAGCCTTTTTCGATGTAATTTCCCGCATTACAATTCACCTCCTTTACCTTTTATGGTTTATTGTGTAATGTTTAACTCTCTCATTTGGTTCTGACTTAACTTCCCGATGTTTCGTTTTCAGAAATCACAAAATAACTACTTCATCCCATGCATCTAGATTCTCGGGGCTGATTTTACTTATGAGGCCATACATTTTTAAGTTAGTAGCCAAAGACTTTTTCACTCGTGAACAGGCCAAACGTTTCTTTTCAATATTAAATTGACCGTTTTCATAAGCATGCAGAAAACAGAGCGTACATGTTGATATTGCAAAACAGGACTTGCAATCAGGAAAAGACAACCGTGAATATTCTTCTACAATTTGCCTAATGCGAGAAAGATCGATACCTTGTTTTACCGAACCTATAGTAGGAACACCGTGGACACGCTCACATATCTGATAATTGCCTTCAGCTTGAACATATACCTTACGAGCACCTGGAATACAACAACCATTGGGGAAAAACATGCCTCGGTAATCGCGAAATCTAGGTCTTTGATGTATTTTAGCCATAGCCTTGTCGAATATCTCTTGTCCGAGAGTTGTTTTCAATTCGGCACCTGTTTCAATGGAGTCCAGCCATTGCTTTCTATAGTTTTTCTCCTCCACATTTAGCGGAAAGTCCGGTTCCGAAAAATCATTAGGCGCGCTCACTATAGTTGCCTGGGCTCTAAGTGTTCTGGGTAGCCACGGCTCTTTGTCCCACAGTCTTTCTAAAAACGACATCCATCTGTACGAAGGAATCACCATATTCAGGCCAATCATTTCATGTTTTTCCGGCGGATACACATCAAGCAGAATTTTCAGTCCTTTTACCGTATCAGCATAACTGCCCTCTCCATCTGGGTAAATACGATAGAAATCATTTAAAATTTGCGGACCGTCAAGGCTTACGAGAATCGAAAATCCGGCGTCTCTTAAAAAGAGGGCTTTCTTTTGATCAATGAGTGTGGCATTGGTGGTCAAAGAAAATCTAACTCGCTTGTTTGAAGATTCCGCCTGCGTGTAGCGCACTGCTGTCTTTAGTAATTTCCAGGGAAGTAGCGGTTCTCCCCCATAAAACCCTATAGATATTTCTTCAAGGTGGTCACTGTGAATAAAAGCTTCGTCGATGGCTTTTTCGAGTATTTCCCTGCTCATTACCTTTGAACTATGCCTTCTGTGATCTACGAAACCTCCGCCAAATGCACAATACTTGCATCGAAGATTACACTGTTGAGTTATCTCCAGAACTGTCCTTACACGCTCATGTAAGATTTGATCAAAGATAGCATCCCAGCCCGCACCAAAGGCCAAACCCGAAGGAAACTGATTGCAAAATAAACCTTGCTCATGCAATTTTTCTATTTCCATAACTTCTATGGGATATTCCTCTGATAACTTAGTTAACGATATCCCTTCAGCCCATTTCCTAACAACTATCGCCTCTCTCGAATCAAGAGAAAACAACCTGTTGGTGTGCAAATCCAATACAAAATGATAGCCCCGAATTTCAAACTGAAAGATGAGAGGTGGATTTGTTTCGCTCAAATAATTCATATTATCGATATTCTTAACCCGGTTATAGTTCACGAGCAAATATTTCAATTAAAGTCTTATAAACCGATCTCAATATTTCCGGGTAACCATAATTATTAATATTCATTATATAGATAATATAGAAAAAAGATATAAATGTCAAGTATAAAATATAAATTATACGATAAAAACAAACGATTAATATACTGATTCGCTACCAACTTCCGGTATCTGGAACCCAAATAACCCCAAAGAACTCAACAAACTCTATAAACTCAGAACTCCATACTTCCCAATCTTCTAACATTCTAACAATAAATCAGCCACTGATTTTCACCGATAGGCACGAATTACCATTATTTGCCTAAAACACTTTTTATCAGCTTCTCCAATTCTTTAACTTCAAAAGGTTTTTGGAGAAATGCGTCTATTTCTCCTCTTTCCAACATTTTCCTATCAAAATCAAAACTTCCCGACATAAGAATAGTCTTAATTCGCGGGTATCTCTTCCTTATTCTTTTTATAAGCTCTAACCCTGAAATTTCTCCTAAATCAAAATCCGATACCACCATATCAAACTTCATCTCCTCACACAAACTCAGAGCTTTTTCAACCGAGTTGGATAAATAAACAACAAAGCCGTTTTGAATCAAAGAGCCGCCAATCACCCTCAACACCTCTACCCTATCATCAACTACCAATATTTTCTTCATTTTATTTCCCTTTACTTTCTAATAATTCACCAACTTCAACACCTAATGCACGAGCGAGCTTCTTTATATTAAGAAGAGTCAGGTTTCGTTCACCTCTTTCAACCATACCTATATAGTTCCTGTGAAGCATGGCGATTTCGGCAAGTTTTTCCTGAGAATATCCTTTCCGAAGACGTAATTCTCTTAATCTTTTACCAAATTCCTTTAACTCTTCTTTTTTGGTCATAAGGAATAATATATTAAGCCATACTACCCGTCTACACACAATGCGTGTGATAGCAAAACAGCGCAAAAAGATAATAGGCCGCAGATAAACACAGATTGACAGGATTTTTTATTTTTGTTTTTACTGTATCCTATACCTTAAATACTATACCCTGAATAATTGACACGGATTGACAC
>CAZGBM010000110.1:0-3888 GCA_964523975.1 uncultured bacterium
CCAAAAGTTTATATTTGCCTCTCTCTGCGTTATAAAAGGACTCAATCGAAGGGGTTGCGCTGCCGAGTATAACCGGGAAATTACCTATTTTACCTCTCATGACTGCAACATCACGCGCAGAAAATCTTGGCTTGGGGTCTTCCTGACGATATGAGTCAGAGTGTTCTTCGTCAACTATAATTAAACCGAGGTCTACAAATGGGCTGAAAACACTCATTCTTGACCCTACTCCTATTTTCAGATTGCCGTTTAATGCGTTTATCCAGTATGAGTATCTTATCCCTCTTGAGGTTTTGTAATGATATGATTCACCGCTTCCGAATCTGTCCCTTATTCTTTCGATAACCTGAGGGATAATTGAAATTTCCGGCGTTAAATATAACACGCTTTTCCCTTTGTCTATAACGCGTTTCATCAACTGCAGGTAAACTTCGGTTTTCCCGCTTCCCGTGACTCCGAAAAGCAGAAATGTTTCGAATCGTTTTTCATCTATTGCCTTCTTTATTTTCTCATATGCTTGATTTTGGGATGGATTTAATTTGATTTTGGAATCTTTTTTGGGGTATACCTTAAGCCCTTTTATTTTTTTTGTTATAGTAGGAAGGCAGAAGGAAAATACTATGCCGAGAGGACAAACATAATATCTGGAAATCCATTGACACAGTTTAAATAAATCTTCTGGTAAATCGAGAATTTTTTCCTGAATTTCTTTTGCCCTTTTAAAATATTTTCCTTTTTCAACGACAACCCCTACAAGTTTTTTATTTCTGAAAGGTATATATACGACGCTTCCTTCCTTTAATTTTAAATCTTCTTTTGCCTTGTAAGTGAAGAAAGAAAATTTGTCTATAGGAGCAGCCACATCGAAGTATTTCATATAGAAATGGCTAAACCTAATTCATTAGAAACGTTATCTTTAAAATCTATACTCCACTTTAAATATATTTCAACAGGTAATATTTTTTCTCCTAACATTATATAAAAACGTTTACCGGACCCGGAAAGTTGCTTTATCGTGAATTTTCCCGGTAAATCGTTCTCGTATTCATAAACTCTCGAATCCCAATTTTCTGTTTCGTAAAATATTAAACGTCCTTCGAGGATATAATTTTTTGAATAACGCAAGTCCGCGAACGTTAAAAAACCGGAACCCGCGGAACCATTCAGGACTTCGAAACGGCTTCTGAATGTCAAATCTTTTAATTTGTGAATTATATCGAATCTGCCCGTGATTAGACCTCTTTGTGTTTTTATTCTATTTGCCAGCTGAAGATTTTTAACGGGTTCCCAGCACAAATGGATTTCCGTTATTCTGTCGAAGGATTCCAGAGTAGAAATATTGCGCGAGAGTTCGGCAAAGAGACCGGCAGAAAGATCTTCTGAGATATTTCTCATATAGCTCAAATAAAAAGCCTCTTCATCTTTATAAAAAGGTGAATTTCTTAGAGTGGGTAATGAATCTTTTATGTTGATATATATTGCTTTTAGTCCTTTGCCGTTATCGATGCCCATTGAGTAGGATAAATTGTTTTTTGTTTCGGTTAAATTGATGCCGCCGCTCGCGATTTCAAAACGGAAGAGATTTCCTGCAAGATCTTTGTCAACATAAAAAGACCCCAGCCAGTTTTCCCCTTTTTCTTCGGATTCGCTAAAAGTGCCCGTTAATCTTATAGAGGAAAATTTATAACTAGTTCCGAGAAGTTTCTCTTTGCCCCAGCTGGTCGTTTTGGTGTAAGAACCAAAAAATATAATGTTATTCCACTGGGTTACTATGCCTCTGAAAAAGTTTTCTTCGTAGGTTGAGAGATGTGGGCTAAAACCCTTTTCTCCGGGTATTATACCGGAGCTACGGTAAAAAAAGTCCGGTTTTCCCATTATAATTCCCATTCCCATATCAAGGTCATAATCACCTACTATGAGTTTTTCGGGAATGTATAACGAGAAAGCGTAGTAATCAAGATAATTATATTCCTCATAATCCTTTTCGCAAAGAACGTTCGCAAATATGCCTTTGTAGGGGACAATGATTCTATTGTACGTTTTATTTTGAGATGTGCTCACTTTTCTTTCAAAGCGGGACAAAAAATCAAAACCACCTGATTTTCTTCTTCTTTTTGTTTCTACAGTCACAAAATTTTTTATTCTATCGAAAAGGTAAGGTGTTATTCCTTCGATTAAAAGTAATTCTTCTTTTTTTATGAAGAGGTGTTCTTTTCTGTATTTTATTATCCTTTCCGCGAGGTAATTATCGACGTATGGTATAAGTAATAATTCGGCTTTTCTCGCGGTATTTATGTCTATCGGGTTTTCCTTTAGCCGCCTTATTCTTTCTAAGAATTCAGGTGTATTTGTTATTTCCTGGTCGATTTCAAACGGTTCTATTGATATAAGACAAAACAGCAATAACAGTTTTTCCATCTTTTATCTCACCTGAATTGATTTTAGAAACCACTTCTTCAATTTTCATTTCTACTATTTCAATATTCTCCTCTTCTTCGGCTTTTAAGCTGCATACTTCCAGGTCTGTAGCTTTGAATAAATATATTTTTTCGTTGCTGTAACCGGGGGTGAGGTAAACACATCCTAAATTTTGAAGTTTTCGGGGTTTGTAATTTATTTCTTCTTGAAGCTCTCTAATAATGGTTTGTTCCGGAGTTTCGCCCTTTTTGATCGTTCCTGCGGGTATTTCGAGAAGAAATTCATCCGTAGGGTAACGATATTGTTTCACCAGTATTATGTCTTCTTTGGTAAGAAAAGGCAGTGCAGCGACTGCTCCCGGGTGAGAAACGTATTCCCTGAAAGTTTTTATTCCATTCTCGAGTAAAACGCGGTCTGCATTGAAATTTAAGAGATTACCGGTAAAAATTCTTTTTTCTTCTAAGGTTTTTTCTTTCATTTCATACCTCTTTTGTTAGCCACTGGTTTTGGTTGATAGACAAGAAATTTTTGCTTAACCCATATAATTGCATTTTCCTCGGAAATAAAATATCAAAATTTAAAAAGCAAAATGACAAATAAAAATGCAAAATTATTCCTTCCCCCAACTGCAGGAACCAAAAAACATTTGTGTTATTCGTGTGATTCGTTGTTCCTTTGTTTTTTTTATTCATTTTTGAACTTTAATTTATCATTTTCCACTTTGATATTTAATTTTTACATTTTAGCGGCTTTGCCGCGATAGGTAATTTACTGTAAGGGTTTCTGATAAACCGAGGTCAGGATGATTCTGAATACCTATTGCAAATTTCATTTTTGAAAATTTGAAAGAGAATCCCGCAGTCGGTATTAACGGATTCGTTAGTAAACCCAGAGAAGCGTTGAAAGTCGGGAATTTTATTTCGTAGCCGAACCCCAAACCAATGCCCCAATTCTCTAAAAAGTTAATCTTAACGCCGATTTTATTCCACTCGTCCGCGTAAATGCCGCATAATTCCAGCTCGGCCGGGATGGAGCTGTTTTTAATCCAGGAAAGAGGGTTAAAGGCTTTAAAATAAAGTGTATGATTTACTAAAACAATTCCTATAAGGAAATCTGCGCTGAATCCAAAATTGTCTTGATCTTCTTGAGATAAATTTAAAAGAGAAGGCTCGACCAGAAAAAAAGTTTTGTCTATTTGTTTTATAAAGATGCCTTCCAATATTAGTTCCCTGTAGAAAGAAGTCCCAAAGTGTGAGATTCCAAGCCCATAAGAATCATTCAACCAGTTGATTCTGACTGTTTGGAGTTCCGGTAATGAATATAAGTTCTGGTAGGTGACGGAAAGACAGTTTTCCGGCAATCCAGGTATGTTACCAAATCCGAATTCTTCCGCGGTTCTTAAAGGTGGAAAAAGCGAAAGTATTATCAAAAACATCAGTTTAGTATAAAAAGAGATTCTATAAAGTCAAG
>CAZGBM010000111.1:0-3728 GCA_964523975.1 uncultured bacterium
ATCAAGACTGCTGATGAGAAAAAACGATATGTATGTTTTGATGAACGAGAAAATAGGCGAGTCCAGAAAGCTCGGAGAGATTCTTCACAAAGTTCTGTTCTATATAAAAGATTTAAACTCCCTCGACAACCTCGATTCAATAATCAACCAATCCTTAAATGAATTCGCGTACCCCGGAGAAAGAGATATTTTAAGAGAAAAAATAAAACCGATTATAGAAAACATATTCAAAAAGGAAGAAATAAAAGAATGGTTTTCACCCGGTATCAAGGCATGGAGAGAAAAAGAAATCATTTCAACCGCAGGCGACCTGTACCGTCTGGATAGGGTCGTTTTCAAGGATAAAGAAATTCACATCATCGATTTTAAATCCGGAGAAGAACCCTCATCCGGATGGAAAAAACAACTTAAAAGTTATAAAGAAGTACTAAAAGAATATTTTCCTGATAAAACCATTAAAACGCATATCGTGAATCTTAATTCCGGGGAGGTCCTTGATATTGGGTAAATTAATGAGAGTTCCTTTTTCGGAAAACTTCATCGAATCCTTAACCGATTATCTCTGCGAGAATTTCGATAACAATGACTTTTCCTCTATTTGTGTCGTTTTCCCCGGTATAAGACCTTCACATTTTCTTCTCGACTCTTTAAAGAAAAAAATACCCAGAGTTTTTATACCTCCATCCCGGTTTTCGATAGACAGCTGGATGCAGTATCTTTTCGGACTCTCGCGGGAAGAAAGAATTCCGAAAGGAGACTTTGACCTTATTTATTTAATGTACAGAGCAATCGCGGAAAGCGGAATAGATGAAAAAAGTCCTCTTCTAAAAATAACCGAATCCATAAACAGCTATATCCACTGGGGAAGTAGAATTCTTAGCGCAATGGAAGAATTCGAAATCCAATCCGAAAAACAGATGAATATCGATGGCTTAACCGATTATGATGAGAATTTTCTCGAATGGGTCAGAGCTTTCTGGAAGCACTTCGTGCTTATCAGAGACAAATTTTATTACTTATTAAAAAATAACAATTTAACTTACAGAGGAGAAGTTTACCGCTGGACATCCGAAAACATCGAAAAAATATCCGAACTGGTTCCCTTCGAAAAAATAGTCTTTGCCGGTTTTTACGCCCCGAATAAATCCGAAGAACGCATGATGAAATACCTTTTTACACTGGGAAAAGCCGATATAATAATTCAGTCCGATGACATTAAGGGTATGGTCCCGGTAACATCCCCCTACTATTTCCACAAAAAATGGGAACAGGATTGGGGAGTAAATTTTAAAGATATCAATAATAAAACCAAACCCGCAAAACCTTCCCTTGAAATACATCAATGTTTCGATACACATTCAGAAATTCTAACTTCAGGCGAAATTCTTTCCAAATTCAAAGAAAAGAATAAAAATACCGCAATTATTTTGCCGGATTCAAGTTCTCTCATTCCTCTGATATCCGAAATAATCCAGACAAATGAAAACGACTTTAACATAACAATGGGATATCCTTTAAAAAGAACTGCTCTCTTTAACCTTGTAAGATACATTTTTTCCCTGCAGAAAACAAAAAAGAACGATAAACGGGGAAACCTTTACTACCTTAAGGATTATTTGAATTTAATTCAGCATCCCTGGATAAAAACTATCAAAACCTCTGAAGGAGAAGAACCTTTCAGTACACTGGTTAACCGACTCGAAGAAATACTTGTATCGAAAAACAGAGAGAGTTCACGAAATTTCTTCTCCCGGGAAGAAATAAAAAAACTTCTTATTGACCGCGAAGAAATGCGCCCTGAGATGCTCGATTTACTTAACAAAATACACTCTCTTTCGATTGAAGCTTTCAATGAAATTAAATCATTAAAGGAAGGTACCGGGAAATTATTCGAATTTATCTCCTTTATTTACGAAAATTCAAACATAAGAAAACATCCTTTGAACAATCAGTTTATCGGAACGGTGTTTACGAAACTTGAAGAAATAAAGAAATCTCTTTTTTCAGACGTTAAATTCGGGGATAGTCTTGATATTATTAATTTACTTGAAAATTATTTATTATCTATCAGAATTCCCTTCTTCGGAGAGCCTCTTAAAGGAATTCAAATAATGGGTATGCTTGAGAGCAGAAATTTGAATTTCGAGCAAGTAATACTGCTCGATGTTAATGAAAGCATTATGCCCGGATTATACAAATTTGACCCGATACTCCCGCATGGTTTGCGGAAAATAAGAGGGTTGCCGGGATACGAAGAAAACGAATCAAAATACGCGCATAATTTTTTCCGTTTAATCAAAGGCGCGGGTAAAGTTCATCTAATATATAAAGAAGGCAAGCTCAAGGATGTAGATAAAAATATTAAATCCAGGTTTATCGAGAAAATTATCTGGGAGCAGGAAAAAAACAATGAAAATTCAATTATTGATAACAGAATCTTTAAACCATCGATAGAAATTTCGGAAAAAAAGGATATTAAAAAGAGTAAAAAAGTATTGGAAAAACTGATAAGTACGGAGTACTCACCCACAAAAATCGATACCTATGTCCGATGTCCGCTGCAGTTTTACTACAGGTACGTTCTTGAACTTGAAGAATACATGGATATCGAAGAAGAAATAGAACGGAGCACTATTGGAAAATTAATTCACGATTTCTTAAAAGATTATTACACGCAATTTATCGGACAAAAAATCACCATAGATAAGACCGATTTCTCGGAAAAACTTAAAAAATATCTTGAAAAATACTTACACGAAGGAGGAGAACAAATTCTCCTCGGGGAAATTATTAGCAATACCTTAATGCGGTTCATCGAATATGAAAGCATCCGCTCGGATGAGAAAGATATCTTCATCAGAGACCTTGAAAAATCGGTTTCCGGGGTATTTGGAGTGGCGGGACTGGAAAAAGGCGAAGCCTTCTTCAAACTCAAAGGCAGGATAGACAGAGCGGAAGAGGTAGGCGGCATCCTGCATGTAATCGATTATAAAACCGGAACCATCGTAATGCCCGCCAAAAGGCAGGATAGCGAAATCGAACTCAACAGGGATATTATTAAGAAAAAAATAAGAACCTTACAATTACCTATATATGTTTATCTTTATTCAAAAGCCAATAAAATGCCTGTTGAGAATATACAGGCGGAAATTTTCAACATAAGAAAACCACGTGAAGAAAATTTTCTTCCAGTTGAAAATATCGATTTCTTCCTCGAATCTTTGGGATTCATATTAAACGAAATCGTAAACCCGGATATTTCTTTCTCACCTGATGCAGGCGATTACTGTACCTTCTGTCCGTATCGGTTGATGTGCAGTGAAGGGTGACCCCCACACCACCTCCAAAAATTTGAACCATAAAGACCACAAAGACTTATTTTTGATGGTTTTAACACCAAACTTTAAACACGAAATACGAAACTATAATCAATCACAACAAATCATCAATATTTTTGGCAACAGGTTTTAAGTACTTTTTTAATTCGCGATAGATTGTTTCGAAAATAGGCAGATCAATTATATGATAAACAAGCCTTTTCTCCCATAATTTTTTATAAGCATTTTCTTTCTTTTTCAAAACCAAAAGAACGTCAAAAGAAATAATTTCTTTATAACGTCCTTTTTCTATAATAGGCTCAGCCAATAATTCATAATTCACACATTTATTTTTCAATAAATACCACAAATCATATATATCTCTTGGCTCTCTTCTTGCATTATCGAGTA
>CAZGBM010000112.1:0-3678 GCA_964523975.1 uncultured bacterium
AGCTTGAGAAAGGCTCCGATTTTTATAATATATTCGGAATTGCTTTTGTTTTTTAAGTGAGTAACAGGGGCAGATCTTCTTTTTCGTTTCAAACTAAATCCTAAATCCCAAACCCTATATCCTAATCTGCCTCTCCACCCCATTTAAAGTTTTAATCGTTCTTTTGAATAATAATTAAAGTTTCGTGTTTTGGGTTACGTGTTTCGAGTTAAAAAAACAATAAAAATCCTGTGAATCCTGTAAATCCTGTCGAAAATTGTAGATTCTTCGAATCAGTAAAAAAAAGACAGCTGACCGCCGACAGCTGACGGCAATTAGGTTTTCAGATCTTCGGTTTTAGCTTTCAACAATTTCGTGTTTTTCGTTTGTTTCGTGGTTAAATAAATTATTTTTTCTGTGTCCTCTGTGGTTAAAAAGTCGTGGGGTGGGCGGAATAATAATATTAAGGTTGACAAAAAAAGTCAAAGAGTTAAGATTGGTAGTAATAAGTAAGGAGGATATAAATTATGAGATATTTAAATGGGAGATTATTTGACTTACAAAAAAATCGTATTTTCTTTTTTTTAGTGATTTTTCTTTTAGTGCCGTTTACCCAAATTTACGGAAAGACAAAAGAACCAGAAAAAGCGCTCTCAGCCAGCGCGGAAGTCCACATAAACTGGAATATTGATAGAGGCAATACCACAAACAAGGGACACATGAACCTAAAGATCAATGGTGTGATGGAACTAAACCAGGCTCATACCAAAGAAGTGAAGACAAAGGAGATTTCATCTTTTTTTCCTTTTCTAACATACGAACCCCAAACGATGACAGTTCAGTACGAATATGCGGAATCGCTTATGGATAACAAAAAGGGGAATTGTCCGCCTTTGGCGGCAGAGTATATTGGCAATGGCACATTTTTTCTTAGGGGTGATCCTGGTTCTGTGTCCCGCGCCAGTCTTTACATACGCAAGATAGCAAGTATGGTACCGGGAGCGGATATGAGCGGATTCCCCGGTAATACTGGTCTTTGCGATTATTATGAGTTCTTTGCCGCAGCCGAAGAAGTAACAGTGATTGGAAAAGTAAGAAAAACGGACTGCACATATGAAAAGGACGAAAAGGACATTAATATTTGTAAATTAGGTATTCGATTTCAAATTCCCAATGACGGTAGCATGACCAATAGCCGCGCATGGTCAACTAAAACGCAGACAGGTTCACCGCCTTTTAAGATTACCGTGTCAGACCTTCCCCCATTTATGAGTCAAGCGAACTTTGAACCTGAAAATCAAGACGGAGGGGATGTTAATTATAGTGTTAAGTGGGCGTTTGGAGAAGTGGATTTAGTGTTTTTATACATAATGAGAAAAGTAAACGGTAACTGGGAAGATATCGAGGATAACGATGAATTGAAAGAAGTGGTCGTTGGTGAGAAAGTTGAATTAAAAGGCGTTGTGGTTCCAAAGGAAAAGGACCCGAAGAAAGGCAAATGGATTATCGATGGTAATAATAATGAGAATTACATCAAAAAATTCAAAGTTGCTGATGATCACTCAAAATCAGAAGTAATTCCATTAAAAGATGAGGATTTAAAGCAACCGGAAGTTGGGTTCTATTGGTATAAAGGAGATAAAGGTTATGTTAAATATACAGCTGTAGTTGATGGAAAACAGTATTCCAAAGATGCTGAATTTACTATTAAAAGACCGGAATATACAGTAAATTGTGATAGTAGTAGATCGGATAATCACTTTGGTGCTTTCACAAACGGCGACCCAAAATTATTCGCTCAATGGGCAAAAGAGAATAGAGTTTATGGCAAATATGGAGGTAAAATAGCTGAAAAGAAAGTACTTATAGGATTGGAATATAATGGCATTCTCTTTACTTGCGAGCCTCAATCTGATATACCGGGGGAAACCCAGTGGGTCCAGATAGTTGATAATTGCCAGCTTCTACAAGAGTATGATAGTGCCGGTCAATTAAGAGCAACACCCGCCATAGATCAAAATTGTGAGAAGGGTCTTGATATAGCCTATCCCTGTGGGAGGAATAATAGCTTTTATGACGCACCGGGTATACCGACGAATACTCTTGCTGAAAACCGTACGTATTTCCGTGCTAGAATGACTTTTGATTTATACCTAATGTTTAAACCTAAAAAAGAACTTGGTGAATGGGTTCCTCTAAAATTAATTAACTGGAAGTGGGATGCAGATGTTCGAAAGTACGGAGGAGTTTGGGAACCAGCAGGTCTCTCTTTTGTACCCAAGGACAAAGATCTCAAAATAGATGGAGAAGATCCCACTGTTACTGATGCAACAGAATATCCCTTATGGGATAAAATAGTTAAAAAATAAAAACAGGGAAAAAGGGTCACACATCTTCTTTATCTCTACCAGCTGTTTTGACAATAACCGGCAGATATCTAAAATTTGAAAAAAGTATTATGATTTAATTCAAAAAAAGGAGGTAAATTATGGACACAGGATTATTAATAGTTTCTCTGGTTTTTTTCTTAATAGGCATAGGGTTGATTGTATCAGCTTACAAGGCATACAAAAAATTCAAATTTTTTACGGCAGCAAAGTTGCAGTCAATAGATTCTATTAAAACAGGTCCCGTTAAAATCAAGGGAAAAATTATTGCCGGTAAAACATTATCAAGTCCATATTCAAAGAAATCTTGTGTTTACTATAGATACCGAACAATATCGATGAAACTCAAATCGGCAACAGGTGGTCCCAGCTCAACAAAAGCGGCACAGGAAATAGTTGCCAGCGGAGAAAATGCAGTATCTTTTGATGTGGATGATGGAAGCGGACGTATAAATGTCGATGCAGAAGGAGCTGATATCCTGGGCCTGGATAATATTAATTATTATGTTTCAGCCTCTAACGAAACTTTGTCGCTCGGAGAAAGAATTAAGAGACTAAAGGAAATGGGCGAAAGCGATTTTAAAAAATCCAGAATACCTGTTCACATCCCCGAGGATCTAATTCCATACGACGGTTCTCTTCACAGCTCAAAATACGATTACCTGTTCGGGGATACATATATTCCACCCAACAGTGAGATTGTTGTTGTTGGTTCTGCGGAACAGCTAGCAGATGACCGTCCTCAAATCCGTAAAAAACCGATTATGTTAATTGCGCAGGAGGACGAACTTATAAAAAGCAATTTATCCAACACCAATACATTACGGACTTTTGCAGTCGGTATAGCAATGTTGCTATTAGGTGCTGTTTTTATAATTATAGGAATTTGAGCATACCGGGAAAGTTTTAATCGTTTCTTTGAATAAAGTTAGTGGGTTGGCGTGTGGGTGAGTTGGTGGGTTTTAAAAACAACAAAAAATATCCTGTTAATCTTGTTAATCCTGTCTGAAAGTGTAGATTCTTCGAATCTAAAGAAAATAGCGAAATAGCAAAATAGTGAAATAGCCTCCCCTACCCAATTTTTTCATTTTACCATTTCTCTATCCGCGGTCAGCCGTCAATTTTTTGCTGACTCACGACTAATGACTATTTATTGTGTCTTCGTGGCAAAGACCTCCTTGACAAAAGAAAAAATTTTATTAAATTGTAATACAGGAGGCGAAAATGAGAGAAGTTATTTCGGTGAGTTTAACTAAAGATTTAAAGAAAAAATTGGAAGAACTTTCAAAGAGTTTACAAAACAGCAAAAGCG
>CAZGBM010000113.1:0-3645 GCA_964523975.1 uncultured bacterium
GCTAAACTAAAAGAACTTGGCGCGGAGAAGATTTTTGATGGAGAAGTGATTAGCGTATATTATGATTTTTCGGACAAGCGTTTAGAAAAAGAAAGTAAGATTTTAAGACTCAGGCAAAAGGACAATAAGGTTATTTTGACCTATAAAGAGCTTATAAGTCAGGAAAAAGCAAAGATTATGGATGAGTATGAACTCTCAGTTGACGATTTCGAAACAATGAAGAAGATATTCGAAGGAATAGGCCTTTCTCCTTTGTATGAATTCAATAAACAAAGAACTACCTATAAATTGAATCAAACACATTTTGAAATAGATAAATATCCCGATATTCCGGCATTTTTGGAGATAGAAGCACCCGATTTGGAAACTATTGATGAATTTGTCTCTGAATTTGGTTTTTCGCGCGAAGAAGCAAAATCTTATTCGATTAAAGATGTGCTTGAATATTACGGTATTTTAAAATAATTAACCACCCCCAATGTTTTTCACATGTAGGACATGTAGAACCTGTAGTTTGTCGTTTTTAAAAAAAAGAAAAAATAATGGGGATGGGCGTTAATCTAAGTACATCTGAGAAAATCTGCGTGCTATATTTATAAATCTAATACTAATTTGATTCCATTTTCTACTTTATATATAAGATTTTTACTTATTGCGCCTACGCATTTAGTCAAGTAACTCTTATCTAAAGTAACTATTTGAGAAACGTTTATGACGGATTCTTTAGGTAATTTACTATCCTGCTTAGACAATATTACATTTCCTGGAGCATTAGCTAATGCAATATTTGAGGTTATAATTGCGCAAATGACGGTGTTGATTTTACTCCTGTTAAAGGCATCTGATTGCAATACTAAAACAGGATGCTTATAACCCGGTTCGGAAGCTCTGGGGGCAGGCAGAGTAGCCCACCAAATTTCACCTCTAACCATTACCAGGTTTCCTTTGAGATGGAATTTAATTGAGCTGATTCAATACTTTTGTTTAATTTTGAACTGTTTTTTTTATAGCTCTCGTTTAGCCGGGTTGTGACATCCTGAGCATTATGCTCCTGAAGGAATTCTTTAACCGCTAAAGAAAATAACTTACTTCGAGAAATACCCATTTTCTTCGCCGTTTTCTCAATGGTTTCGAATAAAGAATCTGCAATAGATATGGCTGTTTTCATACTTTAAGTATAACAAAAGTTATACCATTTGTCAAGTGCCTAAAATGGTAAAGTATGGGCTCTGGGGTCTCCGTGTGTTATTTTTTCTCTGCCTGCCCTGTAGGGAGAAACGACCGTATCAGGGTGTTCTCTGTGGTAAATATTTTAGTTAGGGTGATAGGAAGTTGGAAGGTTAGGGAGTAAAAACAAAAATTTCTCTGTGTCCCAGTGTCTCTGTGTGAGCCAAATTTGAGGTTGTCGGGTTGGAAGGTTTTAAACAACAAACAAATCTTGTAATAATCTTGTGTAATCTGTGGTTAGATAGTTTTAAAGGTTGGGGTAGTGTTTGCTTTTTACTTTTCCCGTCTGAGAATCATATTCGTAGTCGTCGGGATTTTCAATCTTTACGGGTAAATCGGACAAATTTTCCGGATATTTCTCGTGTCCCACTTTGTAAATATTCAAAGCCTGACGCAGCGAAGCCAGTTCGGTGACGGCTGTCGTTTTACTCGGGACTTTGGCTAATCCATTTGCGTAATCTTTCACTACCGTTTTGGTTTCTATTGCCGCATCCCTGCTATTTTTACATCCAAAAGCCGTCAAAATAAAAACAACAGACAAAAATATCAAAAAAGTTTTCATTTTCTTTAAGATGGTGAGAGGTGGAATCGAACCGCCGACACCAGGATTTTCAGTCCTGTGCTCTACCAACTGAGCTATCTCACCATAAAAATTATTATATAAGAAAGTTTAACAATGTCAAGTCAATAGTTTGATATAGGTATTTCCGTGATTCTTCTTTACAAAAAACAATTTCACACAAAGGCACAAAGAACACAAAGAGAAAAATCGACATATAGAACATGTAGTACTTGTAGTTTTTTTTCTAACCCCCCTAACCTCCTAACAGTGATGGTTTCCATCACTTGACATTCCCCCTAATTACTTTAAATTCTATTTTGTAAATATTGGTAAATTATGATATTTATTCATTTAAAACTCACCTTTGAAAATCCGGGAGGAATATAATCTAATGAAAGGTATAATTTTAGCCGGCGGAAAAGGGACCAGACTCTACCCGATAACCCGGGTAATAACTAAACAACTCCTTCCTATTTACGATAAGCCTATGATATATTATCCCTTATCCGTTTTAATGCTTGCAGGAATCAGAGAAATTTTAATTATCTCGACACCGCAAGATTTGCCGCGTTTTAAGGAGTTGTTTGGTGATGGCTCTAACCTTGGTTTAAAATTCAGTTACCAGGAACAACCGGAGCCTAACGGAATAGCAGAAGCTTTTATAATTGGTGCGGAGTTTATTGCCGGCGATTGTGTTTCGCTTATACTCGGTGATAATATATTCTATGGTCATGGATTACCGGATATCATAAAGGAATCGTCACAGAAAGTCGAAAGAGAAGGTGGAGGTGTTATATTTGGATATTATATGAACGAACCACAGCATTACGGAGTAGTTGAATTTGATAAAAACGAAAAGATTTTATCCATTGAAGAAAAACCTCAAAAACCTAAATCCAATTACGCGGTAACAGGTCTCTATTTTTACGACAACTATGTAATCGATATAGCAAAATCACTAAAACCTTCCGGTAGAGGAGAATTGGAAATCACAGAGGTAAATAACGAGTATCTTAAAAGGAATAAGTTATGTGTCAAACTTTTAGGAAGAGGTTTTGCATGGCTGGATACCGGAACACATGAAAATTTATTAGAAGCGGGAAAATATATCTCTACGATAGAAAGTCGTCAGGGTTTAAAAATTGGCTGTATAGAGGAGATTGCATATAAAATGGGATTCATTAATAAAAGAGATTTGCTTAAAATCGCGGACAAACACAATAAAAACAATTACGGAGAATACCTCAGAAAAGTTTCAGAAAAATAAAGTACTTGTCAATAGTAATTCTGCTATTTTTATTTATTATTTAGAACGGGTTAGGGTTTTTTATCCTTGTTTTCTTCCCACTTACCCCGAAAAGTGATCGAAAAAGATAAAAGTACAATCTTAAAACCCAGGAGAATGTTGTGATTTTTAACGTATAATAGATCATATTTGACTTTATTCTCGAATGGAATATACTTGGGAGCATAAACCCGGGCGAGACCTGTTAATCCCGGAGTGATAGAATTACGGATATGAAAATCCGGGATATCCCAGTAATTCTCATATTTGCTGCCGGACATCTTAGTCTCTTTTGGATGCATTGGGCGAGGATAGACAAAACTCATATGACCTCTGAATATTGAAAGTAATTGCGGAAGTTCATCAATGGCAGTTTTTCTTATGACGTCACCGACTTTTGTTACCCTTTTATCCTTTTCGTGTACATGAGAGGTAGGGCATTCTGTGTGTGCCTTTTTGTCCATTGAACGGAATTTCAAAACTCTGAAGATTTTTCCGTGTTTCCCTACTCTCTCCTGTGTAATAAAAATAGGACCTCCCGATTCCATAATTATAGCAAGAGAAACCAGAA
>CAZGBM010000114.1:0-3419 GCA_964523975.1 uncultured bacterium
TTTATTTCCCCCTAGATACACTTAATTCTACTTGGTAATAACTTTTTGTCAATGTTTGACTAATCAACCAATCGCTTTCCTAATAAAAATCATTTACGTAATCGTAAATCCGTATTACCACCGGATCGTAGCACATAGTACCAACAATAAGGCAATCATCTTTTTTTAATTTGAATTTTACTCTGAAAATCCCGTCATCTCCAGTAAGCATTAGCGTATCTTCCTTAAATGGTGCAAAATATTTTCCGCCAACCGAATCTGATTCTTCAATATATTTCCCAACCCACACCGTATTGGGAAAAGTTTCTAAAGTTAACTTATCGTAAACTTTTCCTGATATTGAAACCAATTTCCCATCATATTCAATACTGGTAATTTTACATGCAGCTTCTAAATTCATCATTATTCCGGTAAAATAAAAAAACATATAATCATTAATATTCGGATTGTTTAAATCTGCCTTTTTAAAACCTGGAGAACAACAACACAAAATTAATATTAGTACTAAATATTTTTTCATTTCTTCACTCCTGTGATATTAATTATTTTACCCCTTCTTTTTCCATTCAAGAATTTTATCAATTAATTTTATTTCTTTTTCTCTCTGGCTTCTTTTATAATTTAAATCCGATTCACATCCAAGCGCATTATTGAAAACAAACATGAAATCTTCATGGCTGAATTTGTCTTTCCATTGTATATAAAAATAAATCAGATTTTCTACCATACTCTTTATAAAATTTTGATCTTCAAAAGTTATAACTGTCTCAAGTCCTTTATGAACTAGCTTATTTCTTTTATCTGCCATTTTTGGGATCATTCTCTCAATTAGTTTTGTATGCTTTACTTGGGAAATACTAAGCGCTCTATTTAATACAATTTGTGAATTTTCCTGTATTTCTTTTAATGTGAGAGTTTCTAGAGCTCTCCAAAAGTGTAAAAAAGAGTCTTCTAGACTTCTCTCTACCATTCCAAGTTGATAGGAACGTAATGCTCTTAAAAGTATGTTATCCATTGTGTTAGATGTTTTCAAAGCAGAGAATGTTGTAAAACCCTCATCAAATTGTTTTTTCTTCGAACCATGTATACCAACATATTTACGTATTTCAGTTTCAATATTAAAATAACATGTTTCGTATCTATTATTTTTAAAGATTATGTATATGAAAGGTTTTCTTATTTCTGATAATCTTCTCTTAAAAAATAAGGCCCGGAATAGTTGAACTCTCCCATAATTTAGGGTAAAATTAATTTTGCCTAAAAGTATCTCTAAAATTTTTTCCACTTCATCCATAGCATACCAATCGTCTATTGATTCTATATTGATTTTCCAGTAAGTATTGTTTTCGTCCTCTAAGAGATTTGGAATCTGGCATAAGTAATCATGTAAATGTTTTTCCTTTTCTTTAAAAAGAGAAGAAAATTGTGATTTCCAATCGGGAAACTTGACCTGCTTAATCTTATAATCTAAAACAGAAAATGAAGAGTATTCATTATTGTCGCCCCCAAAATTTATATTTAGAGGAAAAGCAATTGTAAATTTATTTAGTTTCGTTTTTCCTAATTCTTTTTTCAAGCCATTAATTTCTTTCCAAAAAGCTGCAATAGGATTTTTTTCTTCCTTTATTTTATTTAATATAATACTGAGTTTTTTCTCGATTGTATCTCTTGAAACCCTAAAGCTCTCTTTAATGTGTTCAAATCCTATTGGCTCACTTTCCAGAATTAGATGGAGGAGGATATTAAACCTTGGTGTATCGCTTAGGTTAACTTTTAGACTCTCCGAATTCTTATCTATACATTCAAGAGCCTCTTTTATCACATCAGCAATATCCGATTCATTTTTTTCCAATAAAACCTCCCTTTAAAAGAATTGTATAAAATCACCTTAATATATTATAATACAGTAACTCATAAAATGTAGAGTGGTCACATCTTGTTTTTATTTTTGGTGTTCAATTTCAACCTTCTACAATTTTCTAATTTACTAATATCAAGATACTTCTTTGTCATTCGCATTATAAAAATATAGAAAACGCCTACAATAGTCAAGGGGGTATTTATATTATTTTTTGCATATCACTATTGACATTTAGTTCTTTTTTCGATATTATTTATACATAAGGGGGTTGCTAAAAGTATATAACTATGAGATTTGTAAGTTATCTATGTGAAAAAAGTTTATTGAAATTCAAAAAGCAAGACCTAACGCCCTGAACTTTTATGCAAAACTTCTTTAAAATTTATATTTGAAAAAGGTATGTATATGCAAAATTTAGTTTCGGATATAAACGAGTTAGAGAAAACATTTACTCGCTTGTAAAGAAATGCAGGAACATTTTCTCGTATTGTCGATCTTATTAGCCGCAGCTATCATAGTAGCAGCACTCGTAGCTGCAAGACTATTCGAGAGCAAAAAGAATTTCAGGAATCGAAACATTGACCCTACAGAAATCGACACTTACCATACTGCCGGGGTTTTCACCTTACCGAATTCTCAACCCCATTTGTCTAATGCTGCAGTAAATACCCTGTCTTTGCCAGAAGCGACCATGCCCTCTGAGCAATTAGGAAATGAAGAACCCTCAATCTCTCCGAGCGTAATTGCTCCGCCTTCAGACGTTACCATTCCAACCCTGATTGGAGACGAAATAGAAAGAAAAGAAAAGAAAACTCATACCTTGAACGGAAACCTTGAGCGGAAAGCACAAGACAGTGTTACCGAGATGATTGCTATTAGTCCAAGTGAAACCGGTTTTGATGTGCTCATGCAGAGAGACGTTGTAGAAACCGCAAAAGAAACCTCAGAAGATAAGGCCCATCAAGAAAATGGAGGTGGATTATCGTCAGAACTCAGGAAACCAATTCTCACAGCCGACAGAAACTATTCCCTAAAACATCGAACAAAAGAAAAAGGAAATTTCAGAGGCGCACCGAAAGGTCAGCGTGACAAAATCCCAAGAGAGCTATCAAAAACCAAAGAAATCTCTAGTAAGCTGAAACCGGAGCTCGTGTGTTGGAGGAGAGTGGGGAAGTGGCTAATCGGAATTGAGATTCCAAAAGATTACTTCAGTGACGATATCCAAGAGGTATTTCAGAATAGCAAAAAGATGTTGCGTAACGAATCAAAAGATCAATGTTGGTGCTTGGAATCGCTTACTGATCCTTTAGAGGTGAAGTGGGGAAACGAAAATAATCCTAATATCGACTATGTTCCAATCAACAGTGTATTTGGGGTCAGGTCTTGAATCGTGAATTTTGTAGATCCTTCGGATCAGTTGATTAGTAAATTAGTGAATCGGTAAATTAGTAACAAAAAAAACTCTGTGTCTCCGTGTTTCAGTGTGAGAACAAATTTTTAAAGAATCCTTGACAAGACAATATAAAACAAATATTCTAAGTAATAAAAGGAGGAAAAA
>CAZGBM010000115.1:0-3400 GCA_964523975.1 uncultured bacterium
TTAGATTATTCTTTATTTTTATTCCTTTATTTTTCAAATCTTCAATTTCGTTCATTAGCTGGACAATATCAATTACCACTCCGTTTCCGATTATCGATATTTTATCGGTATGGAAAATACCTGATGGTATAAGGTGCAGAGATAGTTTTTCTTCTCTGTATATTACCGTATGTCCGGCATTCGCGCCTCCCTGGTATCTGCAAACAGCATCAAAGGAATCGACAATGTTATCTATTAGTTTTCCCTTTCCTTCATCTCCCCACTGTAGACCGATTAATGCAGCATTTCCTTCCTTCATATATTATTCCTTTAGAAGTTCTCTCTATAAAATATTTGTATCTGTCTTCCGACGCTTCTTGCAAATATATTTTTCAGGTCGAACTGAATGCCCAGACTTCCGGATTGCAACTTGTAGCCAAGATTAAAACGGTTTTTTTCTTCGTCGTTTGCTCCCATTATATATTCGAGTTGGAAGGTATGAGCTTCACCTAAATTAAGTGCTGCATTTCCAAAAAGGTCAGCTCCTTTTTCTTCTTCATCATAATTATAATTGGCTCCACCCGAAAGTATTAATCCGGGCATCAGTCGGGTGCCTGCAGTTGCAAATATATATTTCTTGGCATAATCTTCGATTGGCTCGTCGTTGTATCCTATAATACTTTCTATTGTTCCGTTGCCAAATAGTCTTATTCGCAGGTCGAGCGATGGACGGTCTTCCCAGTCAATATCCCCATGTCCAACAATATTTGTTCCGCCGAAGCTTGTGCTGAGTATAATACCGTTCCAGATCCCAACTCCGATTTTTGCTCTTAACCTATCAACGGGTTCTTCTTTTATATGAATAAGAACTTCACCGTGATAAAGCATAACAGGTAATGGATTGTCAATTCCTGTGATTGGTTCATTATAGGTGGTAATTATTGAAAAAAGGAAAAGAATCATTTAGCCTCCTTTATATGTTGAATCGTATACTCCCCTCTCCGATTATATTGGTTATTTTCTGTATCATTTGTTCATCCGGCTTTATTCTAATATCTCTGGATTTCAATCTTATTTCCTCATAATTGTTTCTGCAAAGGATTGTAAGAGGTATTTTTCCGGAGTGTTCTGTTAAGACTTTCTTTACGCCGGTTATGTCTTCTTCACCTAGTTCCCCAACGTTAATGATTAAGTAAGCAGACTTTAGATAATCTTCGATTTTCTCTAGGGGTATAATTTTTTCCGCAGTGATTTGTGCCTGGTTGCTCATTGAATCTTCTTTTATCCTTCCTTTTATTACTATTGAGCCGAGAGAGTCCAGTTTGTTTCCGATTTCTTCGAATAATTTTGGAAATACCAGTACATCAAATGAACCGCTTTCATCTTCAAGACGCAATTTAGCCCATCTACGGTTCTTTTTTGATGTTTTCTTATCGACTTTTGTTATAGTGCCTCCGGTAATGATAAGCTTATTGGGAGGGAGTTCCTTGAATTTTATAGATGACGTGAATAAAGCTTCTGAAAGCTTTTCATATTGCGCCAGAGGATGGCTGGAGAAGAAAAAGCCATATGCTTCCTGTTCATATCTTAATTTTTCTTCTTCATCGAATGGTGTTGTCGGAATTAATTCTCTTTTTTTATCCCCGAATAATGTTTCCATTTTTCTTTTTTCTTTTATTCTGGCATTTTCGACTGCGTTTTGAAGAGAAGAGAGCAACGAATGTCTGTTTTCTTCGATAGAATCAAAAGCTCCTGCCTTTATAAGGCTCTCGATGACTTTTTTATTTACCAATCTTCCCCCAGCTCTTTCTACAAAATCGAAGAAGTCCGTAAATGATTGCTTTTCTCTTTCTTTTATAATTTCCAGAACAGCGTTTTTCCCTACATTTTTTATGCCGCCCAGACCATAACGAATTGTCTTGTCTTCCGGAATAAATTCATGACCGGAGATATTTATGTCGGGAGGTTTGATTTCTATTCCGTGTTTTCTGGCATCTTTAATGAATTTTCTTATATCTTCTACTTCTGCACCTATATTACTTGTTAGAGAAGCAGCGTAAAACTCAACAGGATAATGAGCTTTTAGATACGCGGTCTGATAAGCGATTTCAGCATATGATACAGAGTGCGCTTTGTTGAAACCGTACCTGGCAAAGGAACTCATCCTTTCGAATATATCTTCTGCCTGATTTCTCAAAAGTCCGTTGTTAACACAGCCTGCGATAAATTTTTCCTCCATCGACTGCATTACGTCCATTTTTTTCTTACCCATTGCTTTCCTGAGGATGTCTGCTTCCCCTAAAGAAAATCCGGCAAGTATATTTGCGATTTTCATGACCTGTTCCTGATAGAGCATTATTCCATAGGTTTCTTCCAAAACGGGTTTTAATTTTGGATGCGGATATTGAGGGTCCGTCTTACCTTTTTTCCTTAAGGCAAATTCATCCTGATCTATGTTTTGAAGAGGTCCGGGCCTATATAAAGCAACTGATGCTACGAGGTCGGAGAAATCGGTCGGCTGAATCTTTCTGAGCATTTTTTTCATCCCTTCCGACTCAAGTTGAAACACCCCTGTTGTATCCCCTCTTCTTATAAGTTCAAATGTTTTTTTATCGTCTTTTTCTACGTTATAGATATCCAATTTATGATGAATGTTTTTTAGGGTTTCCTGGATGACGGTTAGCGTTTTGAGACCCAGAATATCTACTTTTAAGAGTCCAAGCTTTTCTAATGTTTCCATCGCAAATTGGGTAGTTATTATCTTTTCTTCGCCTGCAGAGCTTACGAAGAGTGGTACAAAGTCGGTGATATCCCCCGGGGCAATTACCACTCCGGCTGCATGAGTTGATGTCTGTCGTATCAATCCTTCGAGAGTTTTAGCAAGCTCGATAAGTTCTTTCAGGTCGGCTCTATTTTGTATTTTGTCTCTGAGTTCGCTTGAATTATTTATTGCTTCTTCGATTGATTGCTCTCTTTCTATTTCTTTGGCGATTTCGTCGCAGTCGCTGTAAGGGATTTCGAGTACCCTGCCGACATCGCGGATTACGGATCTGGCTTTTAATATACTGAAAGTTACGATTTGAGCGACGTTCCTTTCTCCGTATTTTTTCTTAATGTGTTGAACAACTTCGTCTCTTCTTACGTCTGAAAAATCAATGTCTACGTCTGCCATGGAGACTCTTTGTGGATTTAAGAAACGTTCAAAAATAAGTCCGTGCTTCAGAGGGTTGACATTTGTTATTCCGAGACTGTAAAGAACAAGACTGCTTGTCGCCGAGCCTCTACCCGGTCCAACAGGTATTTCTTTTTCTTTGGCGAAGTCTACGATGTCTTTAATAATCAGGAAATATCCGACTAATCCCAGCTCTTTAATTACCGAGAGTTCATATTGCAAGCGTTCTTCTTCTCCGGGTGTGACTCT
>CAZGBM010000116.1:0-3371 GCA_964523975.1 uncultured bacterium
TAGCTATTGTATTTATATGTTATCGATGTGAAGAAGGTTTATTGAAATTCAAAAAACAAGACTTGACCCCTTCCCCTGACCCCTTCCCCTAGAGAAAAACGTTTAGGAGGTTGTGTAATAATTGAGTATTAAAGAAATTATTAAAGGGTTAAAAAAATATCGCATATCGTTAGCAATAGCCTTCGCTTTAGGCTTGGTTAGTTGGATTGTAAGTTACCATAATATTTACCACGAATATACGCCGTATATACTAAGCTCAATAGCTCAGGGGCTTGCCTCCCTTATGGCGCTTTTGTTTGTGATTATATTTTTTCTTTGTCAATCTACAGGTAGAGTTTCAATATTGTCTCAAATTCTTAATCCTGATGGATATATTCTTTTGGGTGTTTTTCTTATCAGTATATTATTTCCCCTTATTGTTATGAAAATAAGTAATGTGGGGATCTTGGTTGATGTATCCGTTGGGCTGGCAACTTTGTGTTTTGTTATGCTATTCCCGTTCATAAATACAATTAATAGTAAAGTAAAGGATTTTGGTATAAGAAATTATTTGGTGGAAATAGATGGCCTAAGATCAGATTATCATAAAAGAAGGTTCAATGAAATTTTTGAGGATTTGAAAAGGATACCGGCACAAGAAATAGTAAATTTGCAATCCATTTCATCAATAGAGTTTTTTATCAGTAAATTTAGAGATTTTACACAATTTTTAATAGATTCAGGAAAGAGAGAGGAATGTATTAAGATGTTATCACGGACAATCGCGCAAGCTTATATTATAAAAAATAGTGAAGATATTGTTTTATTGTCACTAAAAATAATATATAGAGACAGGCTTAATGGTTTTTGGGAGAGAGGAAGTTTAGATGGTTTTGTTCTGCCGGTCGTAGGAATGAGTGTTTTTCTTGATGAATTATATACAAATAAAGAAATCAGCAAAGAGATTAGATTGGAAATCGCTAAAATAATCATGAACCCAGCATTTTTAATATATGGCAGAATAGATGATGGGAAAGAGAATCAATTCGACTACAAGAAAAAATATGAATCTATTTTGGATTTAATCAAGGATACATATCGTAAAGGGCAGTTAGAATGGAAAGATATTGAAGAAGGCCTTGAACCAGTATATGCGACAGGTATAGAGGCTGAAAGAAAAAAGAAATTTAAGGATTTTTTAAAAAAGGAACTGAAAAATAAAAGAAAAGGAACTGATTGAAGGAGAATTGCTTAATTTAGAAGAAAGAGAAAATTATATTAGAAAATTAAATGAACTTGAATTCTTGTTTAATTTAGGAGAGAAAGGTTCTAATAAAATTCTTGAAGAAAACCCCACATTTAAACATAGGAGAATGGCGGAAGGGACTTTCCTTTTTTCGAAAATATTTCTGCATATATTATCCATTTTACGGATCCTTCCTCAATCTTCCTTTTCTAAGGGAATCTCAAGAGAAATCTGGGATGTATCTTCAATTGCTGTTTTAAGTCGAGCAGTTATTGAGAGTTATTTGTCATTCTTCTATTTATCAATAGATGATATACCTGACACAGAAAGAGAATTAAGATTTGCAGTTTGGGATTATTATTGTGATAAAATAATAGTAAATTCTGTTAAATTTATTAATCCGAACAGTCCTAAGTTAAATGAATTTAAAATTAGATTTACCGGGTTATGGAAATCCTTTGAGAATCAATTAAATAAATTTTTAATTGATAATTCCAATACAGAAAAAGAAGTTGCAGATAAAATAAAAAAAATTAAAAAAGCCAAGACTTTTTTAATTTTAGATAAATATAAAATTCTTTCAAGAGCGGGTATAGGTGAAGGTTATCTTAAGGTTACTTATAATTACCTTTCCCAATTTATACATTCTACGTCTTTCGCTTTAAATACTATGCGATTCAAACCATCCGATCATGAATTAATGATAATATTTAGGATGATAGTTGAACACAATATTAACTTCACCGCCTATGCTATAAGGGACTTTTTCGCTCTATTTCCACAGCTTAATGTTATCGCAGATGAAAAATATAATAAGATATTCAGAGAAGCGAAACTTAAAGTGGAAAGTTTAGAAGAGAATAAAAATAACTTGTCTAATTAATAAAAATGATAAAATTTAAAAAGAGAGAACAGATTCAAAATTTGATTGTAGAGAGGTTTTGGTGGAATTTGAAAAAGACTTGATCCTTCTGCTTATAATCTAATAGGAATCAGATGAAAAAGAAGAATCGTAAATTAGGTAAAAAATATTCTCATATGAAGTTTCGGCGACTAAAATATTTCTCTCTTATAGTGGGATTAGCCGGATTGTGTCTATCTTTTTTGGGGAATATTTTAGATCAGCGGAACAAATGGGTTGCAAAAATTTTTTCGCACGATTACGAAAAGGCCAATAAAGCGTACATGAATATGCTAAACAACGCCCAAGAAATAAAAAAAACGGACCCGGGATTTGACTTAATTCTTGATGTGATTTCCGAATACGTTGATGGGCCTATTGAAAACATATCAAGCCTTAAAGCCCGTCGAAATGCTCTAATTGCATTTCTCGGTGATTACACCGGACCATCAATTTTATTGTCAATCACGGATAAAAACGGATATACTGACTCACTAATAATTAGGGATTTAAAACCCGATATCGAAAAACATTTTTTTTACAAACCGTTGTTGCTTTGGGGAAATGGAATATTTTATTTTGGATTATTACTTACCTTGTTTCTTATTCTTGCCGAGTTCGTTAATAAAAAATAACGCGGCGGGGCTTGCTTTTCGACATTGGACTTCGGACGATAGATTTTGGACAAATAAATTCATTCCAATTTTATCTCTTCCCCGCATTTCGGGCAGATTATTTTCTTTTTTCCTTTTCTCTTTTGTAAGTCTGCCGGGTATAAACGGGGTCAGACCTTGAAATGTGAAATGATTATTCGGAAGCCATTAGTTGGAAGTTAGAAGTTAAAAAAATCTTGTGTTAATCTGCCTGCCCTGCTTGTCCCGTAAGGAAAAATGACTGTATCGGGGTGTGATTTGTTGGTGAACTAAGCTCTTCGCCTTTCGCCTTTAGCGGTTAGCTTAAAAAATCCAGTAAATCCTGTTAATCCTGTCGAATTTAGTTAATGGGTTAATGAGTGGGTGTGTTGGTGGGTTCAAATAACAAAAAAATCTCTGTGTTCTCGGTGGTTAAATAAAGTTTCGGGTTTTACGTTTCGTGTTTCGGGTAAAAAATAAAAGATCCTTTTTAATCCGCATATGTCAACGCCCTTTTTTTGCATTTTGTGGTTGCCATTTTGCTTTTTAAGCCAATTAAAAAATAAAATAATTTTATATATTTACCATTGACATAATAAAAAATAAGATTATA
>CAZGBM010000117.1:0-3281 GCA_964523975.1 uncultured bacterium
TCTCGATTGCCTCTACTAAACCACCTTCAGGCAGAGTAAGTTTTTGTGCTGTTGGAGATGTTCTCCTGGATAGAGGGGTCCGAACTATAATTGAAAATAAGGATTTTGATTATCCTTTTAGAGATATAAGAAAAATAATCGGTTCACACGATTTGGCTTTCTGTAATCTGGAATGTCCTATTACAGAAAAAGGTAATCCAATAGCTAAACGATTTAGTTTTTGCGCAGATACCTCTTATATCTATGGTATTGTTAATTCTGGTTTTAATATAATCTCTATCGCGAATAACCACACGCTCGATTACGGAAGGACAGGATTTATTAACACCAGTGAACTGCTTTCAAGAAAAGGGCTTTTCCCGATTGGTGGTGGCGAGAGTCAGATAGAAGCAAGAAAGGCAAGGATAATAACTAAAAACGGATTGAAATTTGCCTTTTTTGCCTTTCTCGATATGCTTCCCGAAGGGATAGTTTATATTGAGAGAGAAGCCGGACCAGCTTATGCGAGTACGGAAGAAATAGTAAAGGAAATTGAAGATATTAGAGATAAAGTTGATTTTATTATTGTTTCCTTTCATTGGGGAATTGAGTATAACAGATACCCCAGAATGGACCATGTGGAGAAAGCGCATAAAATAATCGACGCCGGAGCGGATATAATTCTTGGGCATCATCCTCATGTCCTTCAGAGTGTAGAAGTTTATAGGGAAAGACCTATTATATACAGTTTGGGGAATTTTATTTTTGATCAGCATAAAGTTGACTGTTGTCAAAGTATAATATTCAGATGTGTGTTCGAAAAAGGAGAGGTTGATTCTATCTCTTTTGTCCCGGTTATTCTTGAAAATTCTTGTCCGAGAATTGCGGGAAAGAAGGAAGGGAAGAAAATCATGAATACAATCATTGAGATTTCCAATGAATTCGGAACGCGTTTCTGCGAAAAGAAGAATAGATTATTTGTAAAAATCGATTCTTCTTTTTCTTTTAAAAAGCCTATTTGTCGTTGTGAAAATCCTAAAGTAAGTGTTTCCGCATCAAGCGATAAAATTGTACTTAAAGATAGTCTTGAAGAAATTCTTTGTTCGAAAGATTTCCCTGAGGGAAAAGTTTTGAAGGATTGTTGTTTTATGAATGATTCATCGGGTTTGTATTTGTATGGTATTATTGGCGATGAGAAGTTAACGTTTGGAGAAAGAATAATTACTGCAACAATAACCGATACCGGATTTATTGGACCTTTTATAGATCCTCATACATTTTATCCGTGGAAAATAATGAAAGCGGATGTTGACGGAGATGGCAAACTTGAAATATGTACCGGTGTGTGGAAAAGGACGAGGTACGATACAGTAGTTTCGAATCGACTATTTATTTATAATCGTCGAGGTCCATATATATATCCTAAGTGGTTAGGTTCACGCTTAAATTCTCCTTTAATTGATTTCGACTTCGTAGACGTTGATTCAGATAGTATAGATGAGTTGCTTACACTCGAATTGAATGAAGATGGCAGTAATAAAATTAATCTCTATAAATGGTTTGAATTTGGGTTCGATTTTATAAAAACTTTGAAGGAAAAGCAAGAAAAAGGGATAATTTCAGTTGATTGATAAAAAGTGAAATTTGGCATAAATATGTGCAGATAGGTTAAAAAACAAGACCTACCCCAGTTACATACTTCTTATTTTTTCTTTCGCTTTCGAATTTTCCAAAGAAAATAGTAATCATCTAAGGTTATAGATTTTTCGGCTTCGTTAACAGAAAGAAGGTCTTTAAACAAATCTGATCCGACTTTCACAAGTCCAAGTGCTTTAGCGATGGAGACTAAGTCTTCCCTGATTAATCCTGATAACAATCCAAACGAAATTACCCCTACCATACCCAATAGTGATTTAATTGGGTTAGATATTAGATCCTTTTTTGCTGATTTTACCTTCTGTTCCAAATACGCAAGTTTAGGCATAAGAATATCCGAATAAAGTTGTTCGGCTTGTTTTCTTGTAAATTTACTACTCTCAGATTGAAAAATTTCTATTGCAGAATTTAATGAACTTCTGAATCTAATAAATGCTTCTTCCTCTCTGTCTCGTACCTTCAATACATCCTTAATATCTAAATCCTCTAAGAATGGTACCATAGAACTTAAATGTTCAAGTGCTATAGAGTTGCGTTCGGTAACTTTATATGAAGGTTGCATCATATTTATGAATTCAATGTCAATATCCGAATCAGTCAGGAATGCCGTTTCCAATAATGAAGAAGTCGCTATTCCATGAAGGGAGCTTGAAACAATCTTGTGTGCGAAATGTACATGTAGACCTTGTTCTTTAATTGCTTGCTTTGTCAGAGGGACTATTTTGCCTTTTTCGATCTTCTTTAAGATATTCGCCCTTAACGAAATTTCAGGATGATTCTTTGGGTAGGTCACTACAATTTCATGTTCAAAGTAGGGTTGAGCCCCATTGCACTCAAAACACACCTCTTCCTGTAAATAACAACAAGAAGTCATATTATTTAAGTATTTTTTTTGCAAGGCCTTATATTTAGAATCAAATAATTTGCCGGCTTGCAGTCCCAGGAATTCCTCTGCTTGACAAGCAAGACAAATATCCCTTGCAGGATTTACTAAGCGTATTCTTCCGGATTCAAGAAGAGGGAGAATTTCTGTTATTACCAGAAGATCATCGTAAAGAGACTCTCTAACAGAAAATTCCTGATTGGAGGTCAAATTAGGCTCGTATTCAAAACCAGAGAGAAAATTAGGAATAAAAACAACATCACTATATAAAGCGGCAAACCTCGCAAGTTGTTTTATTTTATTCAGCCTACAATTGTGATAGTTGCATAGAAATCCGCTTCCTCCGAGTTCCGGAGAAGAAGCGAAAGAAAAAATTTTACGCTGATATTCCGATATGCTTAAATCAACATCTGTTTCTATTTGATGAATAATTTCTCCAATTTGGCGAAGTCCCATTGATAATACCTTGTCAGGATTAGGTTTATTTTTAACTATCAGGTCATTCTCACGAAGAATATTCACTACATTTTGCATTTCAATAAACCTTCTTCGCATCGATAACTTAGTATTTTTTCAATTATATTCATAGTATAAATTTAAAAAAGCTTTTTGATAAGTCAAGGGCGTAGTGAGTAACGCTTGATAGCAGTAATTAATCACGAGTCGAAAAAACTTATAGCTAATGGCTTTAACAAATTTTGGTTGTCTTTTTGCTTTTTAATTTTTGATATTTAATTTATATTTCGGACAGGATTAACGAGAT
>CAZGBM010000118.1:0-3256 GCA_964523975.1 uncultured bacterium
TCCGCTGCTACAAATTGTGTCAGATATGCGCTGCTACTTATCACCTAACCCCTAACAATTTAAAATCTTTGTGTCTTGGTATCTTTGCGGCTAATAAGTCCTATTGACATTTTTATTCAAAACCGTACATTTAAGCTCTTAAAATTCTTTTATATCCCGTAATACTTAAGATATATAAGGAAAAACAGTTATAGGAGTTATGCATGTATAAGATATTGAAAAAAGAAAAAGTTGGACAGAATTTAAATAAGTTTGTAATAGAAGCGCCGCTGGTAACAAAAAACTATCAGCCGGGGCAGTTTGTGGTTTTGAAAGTCGATGAGGTAGGCGAGAGAATTCCCATTACCATAGCGGAAGCGGATAAGGATAAAGGAACAATTACATTATTTGTTCAAGAGGTGGGAAAGACCACTTATAAGCTCGGAGAACTAAAAGAAGACGATTTGGTTTGCGATGTCGTAGGACCTCTCGGTCATCCGGCTAAAGTAGATAAGATAGGTACTGTGGTAACAATAGGCGGGGGAGTAGGAACTGCTATTATATATCCCGAAACTAAAGCGTTCAAAGAAGCCGGCAATTACGTTATTTCGATAATGGGATTTAGAAACAAAGAACATGTCATTCTGGAAGAAGAAATGAAGAAATATTCGGATGAACTTTATATTATGACCGATGATGGTTCTTACGGAAAAAAAGGCTTTACTACCGATGAATTACAGGAACTTGTGAATGCGGGAAGAAAAATGGAACTTGTGATTGCTATCGGTCCTGCCATAATGATGAAAAAAGTCTCGGAAATAACAAAAAAATATAATGTCAAAACTATCGTCTCGCTGAATTCTACGATGATGGATGCAACGGGAATGTGCGGCGGCTGCAGGGTTGAAGTTAGTGGAGAGACGAAATTCGCTTGCGTTGACGGCCCGGAATTCGATGGGCATAAGGTAAATTTCGATTTGCTTATTAAACGCCTCTCTACTTACGAAAAACAGGAAAAAGAAGCTCTTGACAGATATAAAAATTGTAAAATCGAAAAGTAAATGAGCGATAAAAAGCAGAAGGCTCCTCGTGAGCCAATGCCAAAACAGGAAGTTAAAGAAAGAGTAAAGAATTTTAATGAGGTTGCTCTGGGATATACAGAAGAACAGGCTAAAAGAGAAGCCCAGAGGTGCATACAGTGTCCAAAACCTCTCTGTATTAAAGGCTGTCCCGTTGATGTAAATATTCCCGAATTTATAAAACTAATAGTAGAAGGTAAGTACGTAGAAGCAGCAGGAAAAATTAAGGAAGACGATATTTTGCCCTGTATGACAGGCAGGGTATGCCCCCAGGAAGACCAGTGCGAAGCGCAATGCGTTCTTGGTGTAAAAGGTAGCCCGATAGCTATAGGTCGGCTTGAGCGTTTTGCTGCCGATTACGAAGCTGCACACTCGGAGTCGCAAGCACCTCCGATGCAGGCAAAGAAAAATAAAAAAGTTGCGGTTGTAGGCTCCGGTCCTTCAGGTCTGACAGTCGCGGCGGATTGCGCGAGAATGGGATACGATGTTCGGATTTTCGAAGCTCTACACAAACCGGGAGGAGTTCTTGTTTATGGTATTCCCGAATTCAGATTGCCGAAAGCAATAGTCGGAAGGGAGGTCGACTATCTTAAAAAGATGGGTGTCAAGCTCGAGTGCAATGTGATAGTCGGTAAAACGATTACAATAAAGCAGCTTTTTGAGGAAGGGTACGAGGCGATATTTCTTGGTCTTGGTGCGGGTCTTCCGAGGTTTATGGATATAAAAGGAGAAAACCTTTTAGGTATATATTCTGCAAACGAATTTTTGACAAGAATAAATTTAATGAAGGCGTACAAATTTCCGGAGTACGATACTCCCGTAAATGTAGGAAAAAAAGTTGCGGTTGTCGGTGGCGGAAACGTTGCGATGGATTCAGCGCGCAGTGCAATCAGGCTTGGAGCGGAAGCAGTGCATATAGTATACAGGCGTTCGCGTCAGGAAATGCCGGCAAGAAATGAAGAAATCGAAAACGCCGAAGAAGAAGGAGTTATTTTGGACCTTCTCGTTAACCCGGTTGAATTCATCGGGGATAAAGACGGCTGGGTTAAGTCAATCAAACTTATGAAAATGGAACTCGGAGAGCCCGACGATTCAGGAAGAAGAAGACCTGTTCCTCTTCCCGGAAGCGAATTTATTTACGAAGTCGATACAGTTGTGGTGGCTATAGGACAGAAAGCGAACCCTATACTTTTAGACGTTACCCTCGAAATCAAAAAGAACAAATGGGGATATATAGAGGCAGACCCCGAGACCGGTAAAACATCGATGAAAGGTGTTTTTGCGGGCGGAGACATCGTGACCGGCGAAGCAACGGTTATTGCCGCAATGGGCGCAGGTAGAAAGGCTGCGAAGGCAATTGATGAATATCTTAAGAGCAAAAAATAGTCATCAGTCGCCAGTTATCAGTCAAGAGTCAAAACAAAAGTAACCCACAACACCAAATATTTAGACAGGATTAACAAGATTTACAAGATTTTTTGTATAAAAACCACCCCACAACCCATTTATTTTTATGTAGAGATTGTAGATTCTATTTTTTTTAATTTCTATATGAACTACAGGTTCTACATGTGTAAATTCTTTTTTGTCAGCTGTCGGCGGTCAGCAGTCGAACTCTGACTCGATAGTCGTTATCCTATACCGAAAAAAAAGACTTGACACTCTTCTAAAAAAAACTATAAATACTAAAAAGAAATCTACTTAATAATCGATGAATTTTAGAAATCTGTTGAAATGTATTAAAGTATAACTGATATAGGAGGTTAAAATGTTTACCCGACGATATTTTAAATTTGAGATTATTATTTTAGTTTTTATGTTTTTTTCTATTTCCATTATGGCTGGTTCTCCGCGGATGAGAGCCCAGGAAGATACGGTGAGAGCTCCGAATGTGGCAACCATACCAACAATCGATGGACAAAGTGACGATTCCTGCTGGGGCGTTGTAAACTGGCAAGCTATAGATCAGGTCTGGATTCCTTGGGGTGGTTCCGTGGGAGCGGATGATTATACCGGACAATATAAAGTCGTCTGGTCGTCCACAGAAAATGTTTTATACTTTGTGGTTGAGATTATTGATGACGTTTTCGTTGATGGCTATGTGTTTGGTCCCGGGGATTATTATCAGTATGATATTGTAGAAGTTTTTATAGATGAAGATAAGTCCGGAGGTATTCATAATTATGAAGTAGGCGGAG
>CAZGBM010000119.1:0-3134 GCA_964523975.1 uncultured bacterium
ACTTTTTTACCATTATTGTCTCAAAAGTCGGGTTTTTGATTTTTGTTACGAATTCGGAAAATTCTTCGGCGTTCCAGGAAATTGGGTGTTCGAACAAAATCACGGCGGGTTTCACCTGATTGAGTATCTTTAACATATCTTCTTCGCCAAAATTTTCTCTCACTTCATGAACGGTTCCGAAGATAATAACTTCAGTTTTAGGTAAGATCTTTGATGAAAGTAAAATGGGTAATAGTAATGTAATTATGAACCAATTTTTCATATGTTTTTCTCTCCTCCCGGATACTATTTTTAAATCCAGTCATACTTCCTTTTTTGTATTCTATAGATTAAATTATTTGTTGTACTTAACTGGGTTTTCATATATAATATAATTTATATGGTTTATCTCTTTGTGTCAAGAACTTTATTCCTTGTTATCTACATGTCCTACATGTGAATATTTTAGGCGTTGGGTTGGGTTTTAAACAACACAAATATTTTTTTCTTTGTGTCCTTTGTGTCTTTGTGTGAGAATATTTTTTGGGATGGGGAAGGGGTTTTAAACAACAATGTATTGTTTCTTTGTGTATCTCTGTGTTCTCTGTGGTTAAATGAATTGGGGTGGGGTAGGGATGTTGACATTTTGAAGGGAAAATCATATCTTGTATATTGAATGAAAATTCGGAAAACACCATTAGACCGATTTCTATTCGAAATTTCTCCAGTTTTGGGGTACCTTGGTATTATTTTAATATATTTTTCTTTTCTTTTTTTAATACCTTTGGTCGTAGATTACTTATATCTAAGAGAATTTGTTAATCTGAAATCTTTTATTGTTCCGGCTTTATTATCTTTTGTTTTAGGATTTTTATTAAAAATTGGATTTCCTTTGCAGCGTATAAATCACAAACAGGGTATGTTGATTGCATCGTTATCATGGATTGTTGTTTCTTTGATTGGTTCGTTTCCTTATCTGTTTGGATTTCACGCAAGTTTTATTGATTCGTTTTTTGAAACAGTTTCCGGTTTTACAACTACCGGTATAACGATGTTTTCCGGTCTTGATATTAAGAGTCGTTCCATACTTTTCTACAGAGCTTTAACCCAGTGGGTAGGAGGGCTTGGTATTCTTAGTTTTGCTCTGCTTATTATTTATCGAAGTGGAGTTGCACCTGAGCTTTTTGCAGGAGAAAGTCATAAAATTAGAACCAAGAGAATAACTCCGGGTTTATTCAATACTGTGATGATTCTATGGGTTATATATGCATGTTTGACTTTTCTGCTTGTTTTCATGTTGAAAATTGAGGGACTCAATCTTTTTGATGCGGTTACGCATTCCTTTACCACCCTTTCGACCGGAGGTTTTTCGACCCACGACATGAGTATAGGATATTATTCGGCGATGAATTATCCGTTATCGAATATTATTGAATGGACAATAATTTTGTTTATGTTGTTCGGAGGAATTAATTTTCTGGTTCATTACAGGATTTTACAGGGAGATGTCAAAGCTTTATGGGATTCATATGAGATAAAATTATTCTGGTTATTTATGTGTTCGGCTTCGGGTATTATTATTTTTAAACAGTTTACGTACAGCAGAATTTTTTCTCCTGATTTAGTTAGAAGTTCGATCTTTCAGGTTGTCGCAATTATGACTACTACGGGGTATTCTACCCGGGATATTGCTGCACCTATATATGGAGGGGTAGCCAAACAAATTTTTCTTTTCTTGATGGTAATCGGTGGTTGTATTGGTTCTACTGCCGGCGGATTAAAAGTCTTGCGTATAGGAATTTTATTTAAGCTTATTAAATTTAAAATTTTATCGCTTGTTTATCCCAGCGATGCCGTAGGTTTTATCATTATTGATGGTAACAGACTGGCTTTTAAAGAGTTAAGGAGAGTTTCTGCTTTGTTTGCAGCATGGATTTTTTTGCTTGCTGCGGGAGGTTTGATAACTGCCTTTTTCAGCAATCATGGAGCACTGGAGTCTTTTTCCGGAATGGCTTCTGCTCTTGGTAACGTAGGTCCTTGCTATATTTCAAGTAGGGAGATGATAAATCTTTCTCCTGTTATAAAACTTACGTATATAATAGGTATGCTTGCGGGAAGATTGGAGATATTACCGATTCTTATGTTATTTTATAAAAAAACATGGAAATAGGAGGCGATTAAATGTACGTAATTATTGGCGGCGGCGGTCTTCTTGGCATGAATGTTGCCAGCAAATTGACTGCTTCAAAACACGATGTAGTACTTATAGATGAAAGACCAGAAGTTTGCGAATACATTTATGAGCGTTTAGGAGTGGTGGCAATTAAAGGAAGCGCTACTGAGATAAGTACCTTGAAAGAAGCAGGTATTGAGAAAGCCGATGTTGTCGTAGCATCTATGAGGTCGGATGCTGACAATCTATCTTTTACAATTATTGCAAATAGTTTTGGAGTTCCGAGGATATACGCGAGGATGAGAGATCCTTCATATAAAGTGGTTTATGAACGAGCAGGGGCTACTGATACTATAGATGTAATCGAACTCAGCGCAACTCCTCTTGTCTTTGAAATAGAAGAACCTGAGGTTTCTATAGTTTATACTTTCAGGGGAGGTAGAGGAGCTATCGCTATTATCAAGATTCCCGAAAAATCGACTATTGTAGAAAAGACTATTGCTCAAATAGCTTCCGATGAAAAATTCCCTTCAGATTGTCTTATAAACGGTATTTTCAGAAAAGAACAAGATGAATTTTGCATACCTAGAGGTAACAGGAAGATATATGCGGGAGATGAAGTATTTATAACCGCATCTCTTGAATCAATTAGAAAAGCTGCAAGATTTATGGGAATTAGAAAGAAGATAAGAGCTTAATTATGATTTACTATATTGAGCAACCAGTTTTTCGAGCTCTTTTTTTAATTCATCCTTAAAGGTTTTTATATCTCTTTTTGTTGTAAATCCGGATGCTGTTCTGTGCCCACCGCCTCCGTATTTTGCAGCAAGCTCTTGAACAGGAATATTGTTCTTCGAACGTAGGGAGACTTTTAACATACCGTCTTCTCTTTCTTTTATAATGGCAGCGGTTTCTATCCCTTTTATCGAAAGTCCGTAATCAATGAATTCTTCAGTGTCTTCTTCTTTTGCGCCGTGTTTTT
>CAZGBM010000120.1:0-2948 GCA_964523975.1 uncultured bacterium
TTTCGACCTAACGGACTAACTATTTAAAGAATCTGTGTTCTCAGTGTACTCTGTGGTAAAAAAATTTTTTTGTTTTTTGGAATTTAATTACCTGCCAACTTATCAATCTTCTTTATAAAACTCTCTTTTCTTTCCTGGTATTTATCGATATCGTGACGATATTTTTTTGCCAGTTTTTCTTTAAGTAAAGAATATTCTCTGGCAACTTTCGGATGTGATATTAAATAATCTCTAAAATCTATATGCCTTTTAATTTGCGGACTTCCAGTTTTAAATATATGTACGTGATGAGTTCGATTGTTTCCTCCCTTATGAAAGAAACGTCTCTTTGGAATACCGTATTCACCCAACGCAACATATCCTAATTTTTCCATTTTTTTATTATAGCTATCCACTTTATTTATGTCTTTAACTTCTACCATAATATCTATTATAGGTTTGGCTTTAATTGTTGGAATTGCGGTGCTTCCTATATGATATATATCTACAAATATTTCTTTAAATATTTTCTCTATTTTTCTTGCTTCTTCTTTAAACTTTTGTTCCCAGTCTGGATCGTGAGGAATGACTTCAATTATTCTTTTGTTTTTATTTTCCAGTGACATAGTAGATTATAAATATTATAGATTCATTGTCAATTACTGTTGATAAACGAAGCTATTCGCCTTTAGCTGTTGGCTAAAAAAACAAATAAAAATTGGGATGGTGGGCAAATCAGTTTTTATCCGTGTTAATCCGTGGCTATTTATTTGGTGGGGGGTTGTGTTTTAAAAACAAGATATTTTTTTATTCGTGCTATTCGTGTGATTTGTTGTTCCTGATTTTTGTTTTTTTCTCTGTGCCCTCTGTGGTAAATGTTTTTTAGCTTGTTTCGTGGTTAAAGTTATTTTTCTTTATTAAACAATTTTTCCGCAGGGCAGCCGAGTTCTCTTTGTTTACAGTATTTGCATGCCAGAGAACCCCGGACAAATCCGTTACCGGTAGAGACTAATAAAAATAATAAAATAATTAGGGATAACAATAACCAGTTGAAGTTTATAATTAACATTACTATGCCTATTATTAAAGGTATTATGGCAACGAGCATATCAGGCAAAAGGTCTTTCCAGGTGAAATTTCCGGCAAAGTTTTCAGGGTTACCTTTTTTGAAAAATAAGGAACATAATTTACCTTTACCGAAAGCACATCTTTTTCCGTAATAGTAGCAATTAACACAGCTTTTTCGAAGCAAACGTATTTCAAAAAAAGCAATATATGTTAAATAGAAAAGCACCCAGATAATTCCGAGTGGTTTAATTATAATTATTCCAATTGTGTAGATGGTCAATTGCAGAAGATTCGAAATAATTATAATCCAGTAAGGATAATCTTCAAAACATTCTGTTTCTTTCATATTTTTCTCCGTGTTTAAAGATTTTTTTGCTAATATTTTTCAAATATAAAAAATTCTTAGAGATAGGTGAGGTCATGAGTTCTTTTCTGTTTCGTCAAGGAAATCCAGCAGGTTGTCCCGAACTACGACAAAAGAAGGACCGCCTCCGAACTCAACTCCTATTGCCGCTGCCTCCAGTACTTCGTTTCTTGTAGCTCCGGCGGAGATTGCATTATTTGAATGATTCGCAAGACAGGGGATGCATCTTGTAGCAACGGATGCAGTTACAGCCATCAATTCTTTTTGTTTTCTGTCTAATTCGCCTTTTTTGTAGTAATATTTCATCAATTCATCGAAACCTTTGTAAAGATCCGGTGCTTCTTTTTCCAGGCGTTCTCTGTTGGCTTTTCTATTTTTTAAAATATCCTTCAAATTAGCCATGGTTTACCCCCATATCGTTAATTGATTTTGTTCTTTTAGCAGTATGGATAAGATGTATTGCATTATATATTTCGATTATAAAAAAGATCGTTGGTTTGTCAATAACAGTAAAAGCAGAATAAAAAAGGCGGGAAAACCCGCCTTTTTTATTTAAATTTTAGCCGTTTTTATTTTAACAACACTGTCTTTTTGGTTTCCTGAAGATTGTTTGATGATACCCCTATAAAATATACGCCATTCGATAAGTCACTCATATCGATTTTTAAATCATAAGAACCTGCGCTGTTTCCAACGGTTCTTTCGTTTAATAGTATTCCTGCTGTATTGAAAAGCTTGAGTGTAACAGGTGCCCCTATTGATTGAATAAATGAAATATTGCAGATTCCCTGAGTTATATTGGGGGATACCTTAAGGTCGAATTTACCGTTTTCCGCTATTATATCGTTATTTTCTTCGATACCGGCAGCCAGTCGAATTTTACCCCAGATGCGCATGGTATTTGAAGGATTGCCGGTTATATTATCCGCCCAATCCGGGAAAGCAATTAGTATTTGAGTGCCCGGACCATTGGCAGCAGCCGGGAATGGTTGATATTGATCTATGGTGAATGGTGAAATGGTGTATATTTCTGATACTGTACCGGATGTGTTTACTACTGCTCCTAAAACATTTCGAACGGTTTCGCTTTGAAAATTTTCACACCCAACAAGATAATCTGTACCGTCGAATACAACAAAAGGATATTGCTGTGTACCTGTAAATGCGATAATGGGGATTCCGGAAGCATCGAGAACAGCGCCAGACTGGTTAACCCTTGTCCCGTATATATCGGATGCGTTGCTGATTCGTCTATCGAACCATACTACAAGGTAGTTTGTGCCGTCAAAGGCGACAACCGGACGATACTGTCCTTCGTCGGCAGTTGAAATTGCAATACTGCTTCCGTCGATTGGGTTTCCGGATTGGTTCACTCTTACACCGTATATATCTTCATCAAAAGTGCCGGAGCCGTAATCATCCCATACCACAAGATAATTCGTTCCGTCGAAAGCAACTGATGGATTATCCTGCCAGTTGGCATCATCGGCTATAACATTCCCGGAAGGGCTTATAACATTACCATCTGGCTCTACGA
>CAZGBM010000121.1:0-2907 GCA_964523975.1 uncultured bacterium
TTTTTGTCTCATACTCATCATCAGATGCATTCTTTGTGATATAGACCTTTTCGAGCGGAAGACCTAAAGATTCTGCCTGTTGTTCAAGAAGAATACGCCGGACGCCATGCATACTGATTCTATCGTAGTCTTCAGTTACTGTCGTCAGCAATGCTGATATTTCATAACCAGGCGACTTCCGTATTTCGTAAAGAGCCATAGCGCTATCCTTGCCGCCGCTCCATGTAAAAAGAACCTTTTCGACCATTTGTAAAATGATATTGAAGAAAGAGGTATATGTCAAGGATGGGGGAGGGTTTTAGCTGTCAGCTGTCGGCTGTCAGTGGTCTATTTTTAACTGGAACCTGGTATCCGGTACCCGGTATCTAAGATGTGCCACGAAGACACTAAGACACAAAGTTTTTTTTAACAACAAATCACACAAATAACACGAATGATTTTTTTGTTTTTTTATTTTTTTTCTTTGCTGTCAACTGTCTGCCGTCAGCGGTCAGCCTTTTTTAAGTCTCTTGACTAAGAAAATCAAATTATTATAATTTTAAGAACGGGAGGTTAGGAATGACTGTTCGTAAAATATCGTTTTTGCTTTTTTTGTCTTGTTGGTTTTTAATTGGAATGACTTTTTCTGAAAATGAGATAGAATATTTTCAAAATAAAGAATATGTGGGGGATAAGAGGGTTTATACTGAAGAAGATCTGATTCCGCTGTATATAAAAGGTCAGGCAAATAGAGAGGAAATATTGAGATATCTTAAATTGCTGAGAAATGAATTATTTGCGAGAGAGGGGCTCGAATTTAAGAGTGAAGAATTGAAAGAGTTTTTTGGAAAGATGAGTTGGTATAAAATAAATTCAGGAGAAATTAAATTAAATAGCATAGAGTTAAAAAATGTTTCGATTATAAAAAATCAGGAAGAAGAAACCAGTAGGATTGAGAGAATAACCGTAAAAGCTGGAAGTTTACGGAAAGGTTATAAAGAAAGAATTGTTTTAGAGGGAAAATTCGATATTTATATTAAGGATAGAAAAGATAATCCAGGCCCAACAGAATTTGCCATGATGATATGGGAAGGAGAACCGGAATTTCCTTTAGATTTTGCAATAAGTAAAGATGGAAAAAAGTTGTATTTATTAGATACTTTTAATGATAGACTGCAGATTTTTAGCTCGGAAGATGGACGTTTGCTTTGTAGCGTTAAGGTTGAAACATTCGAAATGGCTAATTCTGTTCAAATTGAGGAATCTAAAAAATCATGGAATCCTTTAGGATTTGCTTTTTCAACAATAGAAGTTGATTCTATTTTTGTGGATGCTTCGGAAAATATAATAATTGCTGGAAGTAAAAAAGTTTTGGACTCCCAAAGAGTATCGGAAGCCGATAAATTGATGTGTTATAGAATTGATTTTTATAATTATTCGGTTGCTGATTTGAGTGAAGAAATCAGAACTTTCGGTAAGTTTCCCGAAAAATCATCTAGAAGGATGTTAAGTTTGGAGGATAGTAAGGTAAGACTTTCTGATAATCGAGAAACGTTTGATGTTTTTCTTTCAAAAGAGAACGACAGGAAGAAATTAGTTATAGAAAACAACCAAAGAAGTATAGAAACCAATATTGAAATTTTAGGAAGAGCCAGTGTTTACTTAGATAAGAATAAAAATTTTACCGTTGTTGATAAACAATTTGATGAAACTTCTGTCCGGAACTTGAATTGGATTCTAAATGTTTACAGAATAAGTTCAGAAGATGGAAGAATTTTAAACGAGTTAGTAACAAAAGCAGATTTTTATTCGAGTGAGTTATGTTTGGACGAACAAGGAAATATTTACTATTGGGAGAGAATACCTGATACTGAAATTTCACACAGTTATGAGACCAGTACATGGCGAGTTGTAAAACTTCAAGTGGAAAATTGATATGCGGAGTTTATTTTGTCAGCTGTCAGCTATAGGTCTTTAACCTAAAATCCTGAAGTTACTATTTCGCTATTTTACTATTTATCTATTTGACTTAGATTCTACGAATCTACGAATGGGCGTAGATTAAAAAAGATTTTTCTTTGTTATGAAATCAAAAAAAAGACCAGACCCCTTTATACTGCATATTGATATTTCATAATTCTTAATTCATAATTTTTAATTCATAATTTCTATCGTTCAAAAAATAAGAGCTTACCCGCTGTTCTAGATTTTCCTTTTTCCATTTTCGTTATAGTACTGAGATCTTGGCCAACCTGTTGCATTCCATATCGCGTCAAAAGCGGGTTTCAAAATAAGAGAAGCATCACAATCAAAATTATTAAGTGTGATTTCGGGTAATATTATATTCTTCTTATCAATTGGATGGTGCTTTATCAAGGGAATATGACTATCAACTCCCATAATGTGTCCTAATACCCCAAGTAAACTTAACATAATAAAGATGGGTGGAAAAATTCCCAGCTGCCTTTGAATATTTAAAAATCTTGTGAGAGCTTTTATTAGTTCTTTCTCGAAGGTCTTACTTGGGATATAGAAATTCCCCTTACGGCTTTGTTCTGAGTTTAATATGGAAGCTTCGACTGCCTCAATACTTCCGTTACGAAAAACCTGTAAATATGAGGTAGGAAAACCAGTTTTAAAATCCTCGGTGTATGTTAGGAAGCCATCAAAATTATATCTGTGATTCCATCCTCCAGCAAATATAGGTTCAAGATGCCCTCGTTGTTCCTCTAAGCAAGTTATCTCAAACTTTGTTCCAAGTTGGAAAAAATCCATTGGTACTATGTGGAGGACAATTTTTGCTCCTTCTGGGAGAACTACAGGAGTTTCTCCGGAAGTGATATTTGCTAACCGACCTTCGCGGAATTGTCTTATTCTCTCTCCAATTGTTTCAGATAACAAGAAAGAAGTTCTAAGCTCTAAGACATC
>CAZGBM010000122.1:0-2730 GCA_964523975.1 uncultured bacterium
GCTTTAACAATACCCTCCGTCTTAAAAAATATCCTTTTTAAATCTTCAAATATAGGACTCTTTCTGTTTGCCCTATAATAAACTCTGTTTCCGCTAACAGATTCATCCAACAAACCAATTTCTTTGAGTTTTTTTACCTCTCTCTGAACACCCCTGATTGGAATATCCGCACGAGAAGATATTTCCCTCAAATAAAAACTATCTTCGGGATTAAATAAAAACAGTTTCAAAACTGCAATTCTTGCTTTTGACGAAAAAAGCTTTTCTAACATATTTCACCTTCTGTATACATTTTGTAGTCAAACGTATACATTTTGTATACATTTGTCAAGGGGTACGTTGCATCGGCGAATTGGTTAACTCGTAAAGCAGTTAAATCGTAAAATAGCGAAATGGGAAAATAGTAAACTGGGATTTTGAGCAAGATTTAGTATAACAACAAAAACCGCTGCGTTCTCTGTATTTCCGTACCGGTTAGCACGAATTTTGGAAATAAAGACAAACTCGAAATTTGCAAAAAATTGCAATAGAGGGTAGTATTATTACCCTTCAAAATACTTTTCTGCAAACTGAAGAGTTGCTAATTTGCAGATATGTGTTATAATAGGTAATATAGTTGGCTGTTTATGCACAATAATGCAAGGAGACGTAATGAAATATAAAGAATTCTTCAGGGAGCATCCGGTTTTCAGGTTAGACGAATTCCGGGAGGCTATAAAAAACAAAGAGATAAAATCCGGATATAACAGTCTAAAATATTATATAAATAAAGGTAAAGTTCAAATAATAAAGAAAGGATTGTATTACGTTGTTCCTGAAGGAAGGTCGCCAGAAAAATTTGAGCCTGGTAGAATTCTCATAGCCTCACGATTAAGTGAAGATTCGATTTTAGGTTTCCATACGGCTTTGGAGGTTATGGGGTATGGGCATAGCGTTTTTCATAGTTTTTTTTGCTATTCTTCCAAAAGGAAACGAAATTTTAATTTCAGGGGAGATGAATTTATCTGTGCGAAAACCCCTGAGAGCCTTCAAAAGAATAATAAAAAGTTTTTGGGAGTAGACAAAGAATATTTCCAAAATCTTCTGGTAAAATTTACTAATAGGGAACGTACATTGGTAGATTGCCTGGATAGACCGGAATATGGGGGCGGTATAGAAGAAGTATATCGATGTGTTGAAAAATATTCCTATTTGAATTTTGAAGAACTTCTTAAATACCTGTATGCAAGAAATAGAAAAGTACTCTTTTCCAAAGTGGGATTCTTTTTAGAGCAACATCGCGAGCAATTCTACGTAGAAGAAAAATTCTTAGATAAACTTCATAAAGAACAACAATCTTCAGTTGTTTATTTTGATTCGAAGAGAAAAAAAGGTAAACTTGTAAAAACATGGAATTTAGTTGTGCCTGAAAATGTAATAGAAAAAGATTGGGAAGAATTCTGATGATATCAAAACGAAGAGTAGAGGACATAAGCAAAAATAAAGGCTTTAGAGAGGATATTATTGAAGAGATTTTACGGTTAGAAGAATTAATGTCAGATATTTTTGCACATCCATACTTAAGTAAAAGACTTCTTCTTAAAGGCGGTACTCCACTTAATTTTTGTTATTTTGATGCAGTTCGGTTATCAGTAGACATTGACCTGAATTACTCCGGTAAGATTGAAGTAGCTGAAATGAAGAAGGAAAAACCTGAAATTGGTAAAGCAATTAAACAGGTTTTAAAAGACAGGGGATATAATTTGATTAGGAAACCCCAGGAAGAGCACGCAGGCGGAAAGTGGCTAATAGGCTATAAAGATTTATGGGGAAACAAGAAAAGATTGGAGATAGATATAAATTATCTTTTTAGAGTTCCTATTGGTCCCCCTCAAAGAGTTAATTTTAAAGTCTTGCCGGGCTCTAAAGAGTTCAAAGTTTCTCTTGTATCAAAAGAAGAGTTATTTGCAGGAAAAACAGTTGCTGCTCTATTTAGGACTTCAGCGAAAGACGTATATGACCTTACAAATATTGTTCAGTATTCTGGCAAATATGATTTAGATTTATTTAGAAAAACAGTGATCTTACTTGGAGCTTCCCAAAAAAGGGATTTCAGGAAAATTAGACCTGCTGTTTTCCATAATATCAGTGAAAATGAAATTAAGAATTCCCTGTCTCCTATTATTCCCCATAATGAACATGTTAGTAAGAAAAGATTATTGAAAGCTATTGAACCATTTGTGATAGATTTGTTGGATTTTGAATCTGAGGAGAAAAAATTTCTCGATAAACTTCTCAATAATGCGGAATATATCCCTGGTTTACTTTTCAAAAAGTATCCAAAGTTGAGTGAACAATTAAAAAAACATCCAGCATTATTATGGAAAAGATTAAATATTGAAAAGCATTTGAGTATAAAATAAGCATCCTTGTTTGTTAGAAACTACGCGTAGAAGGCAAGCAAAGATTTAGGAATAAAGTGTTAGACCTTCTTTGAAAAGTTTCGAGTGGCAAATTTTCGCTACAAGTGCTACGAGTCAATCAGACATATTCTCCGGATCTTAGTTAAGCAGTTAAATCGTCGAATGTTTAAATAGGAACATATTATATCTTTTGTTATAATCATAGTATTTAAAATTTAAGATGATTATTTAAATAGTCAAGTAGTTTATCATCTTAAATGACCGCAGACCGCAGACGGGAATCCTCCGTATTAGTTAAATTGTTAAATCGCGAAATAGTCAAATTGTA
>CAZGBM010000123.1:0-2697 GCA_964523975.1 uncultured bacterium
CTTATACTTTTCGGCAAGGCAACTTATAGAAAAATGCTGCAGAATTTATTCTGGGCAACCGGGTACAATGTAATTGCCATACCTCTTGCTGCGGGTGTCCTATCCGGTAAAGGCGTTGTGATTTCCCCTGCTGTAGGCGCAATACTTATGTCTATGAGCACTGTAATTGTTTCGATAAATGCCAGATTCCTGAGAATTTCAAGATAAAATCAATATTTTATCTCTCCTTCTGTCTAAAGCTGTTTGTTCTTTTCGTCTAATTATAGAATGATTTTATTTATCAGGAGTTGTTTGCAATTTTGCGATGGGTTGACGTTTTTGAAGTGTGTGATATATTTATAATTAGTTGACGATTAAAACAAACGGTTAATTGAAATGAAAAATATAAAAAAATCAAATATTGTATCTTCTTTTGCATTGGGTGTACTTTTCTTGAGCTGCAATAACCTTCAGACTGGTCCTCATATTAAATTCGGCAAGAACGAAATCGACTTCGGAAAGATGAAACAAAACGTTCATAAAACACGTGTTATTAAATTCACCAACACCGGCGATGACACACTTCGGATTACGCAGATTCAAACTACCTGCGGCTGCACAGCAGCCATTGTTTCTTCCGAGATTATACCTCCAGGTAAAAGAGGCAACATTAAAGTAACTTTCGGTTCAAGCATGTATTTAGGAAAAATTACACGCTCGGTTAAGATACATTCGAACGACCCATCTAATCAGATTGTTACTCTTACGGTGAAGGCAGACGTTTTGCCTCCTACGGTCAATTTTTATTTTTTCTACATAAAAAATTGCGCGGATTGTAACTTCGTAAAAACAAAGATATTCGCCCCTTTAAAGAGAAAATACAAGCTTAAGATTCGCTCATTTGAAATCTCCTCTCCTCGGAACTACGAACTATTGGTTAAACTCGAGGAACATTGTAATGATATCGGCAACCGGATTCCGATTGTTGTGATAGAAGATTCGATTCTCGGAGGCAAGGATGAAATCGAGAAACGCCTGGAAAGCAAGATAATCGATTGCCTAGATTTTGACTGTAATTTACCGGAGTTGAAAACCGAAAAAGGTACCTCTAAGATTAACAAAAAGGGAATTCAACTTGTATATTTCTACAATAAAGAATATATCAAATGCGACAGAACGGCCCATGAATTAAATTATTTAGAAAATAAGTATCCCGGGCTTTCGGTAAAAAGATTTAATGTCGAGGACACAGATAGCAAAAGATTACTTGAATCTATGTGTGACTCTTTCGGAGTTCCGGAGCAAATGAAGCTCGTAACTCCTATTGTTTTTGTAAGCGATACATTCTTCATAAAAGAAGATATTATAAGTAAAAAACCGGAAGAATTTATCGAGAGGTTTCTTTCCAACGGAACCATGATACCGTTGAAAGAGAGCGAAAAGCCAAAAAGGGAGAATAGCAGAATAGAAATAAACTCCATAGTGCTCTTTTGAAATTATAAGCTTTCACATCATAAAAAACATCTGATAAATATCTTTTAAAGACTTGCATAAATCTTTAAACATAACAATATTAAAAATTAATACTTGTATCTCACTTTTGATTCGTAAGTTTTGTAATACGATTTAGGAGGTATTGATGAGTAAGAAAGTTTCTATTGTATTTTTCGATACAAAACAATACGACAGGGAATTTTTCGACCGTGTAAATAAAGATTTTGGATTTCAATTCAAGTACTACAACAGCCACCTGAACAGTGATACCGCTAACCTCTCAAAAGGTTTTGATGTTGTGTGTGCTTTTGTACACGATACGATCGATGCTCCGACCATAGATATACTCAAAGAAAACAATATAAAGTTGATTGCCTTAAGGAGTGCGGGCTACAACAACGTTGACCTTCGCGCTGCTTTCGGTAATATCCACGTGGTAAGAGTCCCCGCCTATTCGCCTCATGGTGTTGCGGAACACGCCGTAGCTTTGATGCTTGGATTGAACAGAAAAACACACCGGGCTTATTTCCGCTCCAGAGACAGCAACTTTTCCATTAACGGTCTTCTGGGATTCGATATGTACGGCAAGGTCGCAGGGGTAATCGGAACAGGCAGCATCGGAAAAGTAGTTATAGGTATATTGAAGGGGTTCGGAATGAATATTCTCGCGAATGACTATAGTCCCGATGAAAAATATGCCAAAAAAGTCGGGTTTAAATATGTTGAATTATCGGAATTGTATGAGAAATCTGACATCATTACGCTTCACTGTCCCCTGACCCCCGAAACACGATATATGATAAACGAAAAGAGTATAGCCGGCATGAAGGACGGAGTTATGATTATCAACACCGGCAGGGGAGAATTGATAAAAACTGAAGCGCTAATAGAAGGATTAAAAAGCGGCAAAATAGGTTATGCGGGGCTCGACGTATACGAAGAAGAAACGGAATACTTCTTCGAAGATTTTTCCTCTTCCATGATAAGCGACGATACTCTTGCCCGGCTTTTGACTTTTTCAAACGTACTTATAACAGCTCATCAGGGATTTTTTACAAGAGAAGCGCTCCATAATATCGCTAAAACGACTCTCGAAAACATCAAAGAATATTTTGAAGGCGGGTATTTAAAAAACGAAATATGTTACAAATGCGACATCAAGGATTGCAGAAAAAAGGAAGGGAAACGTTGTTTCCTTTTAAGTTCCGAGAAAAATACCGGTAA
>CAZGBM010000124.1:0-2675 GCA_964523975.1 uncultured bacterium
CTAGTCTTTCAAGGATGTTGTCCGAATTGAATATATCATTTAAGAATTTTAGCATGTTCCGGCTGTTATAGGTTAATAAGGTCATTTCTATGCCACCTGCTTGTTTCCATCTTGAAAAAGAATAAAATAAGGCCCCTGCACTCTCCAAACTCACTACCAATTCAGCATGCAATTTTACTTGAAGTTTCGCAACGCTATCGAAATCCTTCTCAGCATGAGCTTTAATGAGTTCCGCATGGATACATTCGGCTATTTTTAAAGGAATAGTTAGACTGAAGTCAGCGTATTCTTTTAGAAATTTTGCGGTTCTCTCAAGGTTCAGAGGTAATCTCCTTTTGCTTACATGGGATTATTAATTAGGTTATTCCTCGTCTTCTGAATCCAAAAGATGTCCAAACTCTCCACTCTTACAGAATCCCCAATATTTTTCCACTCCGAAACAATTCACGAATTCGTCCATCATGCTTTTTGTAATTACAATAATATTGTTCTTTAATTCCCATGTATTACATTCACGTTCTATTTTTATATTCTTGCTGTTTGTGTAATACCAGTCTCTTTCGAACGATCCTATGCCAATACCTTTTGTATTAAAGAGGGCTATCATTATAGTAAGAGTACCAAAACATCCAATTTTCTCATAAAGCGAGCTCGCATATTCAAGAGACGAAAGTATTGAACCTGTAAAATAATCAACAGCAAAACTTCGTTTCCCCTTTTCGTTAATAGAACCATATTCTTTAACGTTATGGATAAGACCGTTCCTATGAACTTCTAATCTTTCTTTCGGAGGAAGCCGTCCGTCATTCCACTCAACACCGAATTGATTGTAACGATATACCGCTGGAAACCTACCGAAATGACCAGTCTTGATACTTATAACTTTTCCAGGAAACTCTTTTAAAAATGAGCCCTCCAAATTTTCTATTCTCCGTTGTCCTACATTTGTTGGAAAAACAAAGAAATGTCCAAAAACAATAGGTTTATCAGCCTGTTTTAATGGCGTAGTTACAGCAGTATTATAATCTATAGTCTCTTTAAGATACTCTTTTACTGTCTCGGGAGCAGAAAAACGTTGTCTATACATGCTACTTATTTCTATTTCACTCATTCTGGGAGTTTGGTAATTACGCCTAATATAAAATCTATCATCTACATTACTCATATAAGGCTTGTCAGGGCCTTCTGGAATTCTGATTACTATGAAAAATTTTTCTTTATTGCTGCTTTCATATATTGGAGGGCTTAGCTCAAATGTTAGTCGAGGTTCTATATTACCATTAATAATCTGTTCGGTTTGTTCAATGTTAAAATTTTCCTTAGATAATCCTGTTAAATTTTTAGGTATTGGAGGATTACTATCATCTTCTTCTATACCGAATATTAAAAATCCGCCGTCAGCATTAGCAAATCCGCAAATATGTTGCAATAATTCTTTTTTCTCGATTTCTTCTCTTTTATAATCTAATATTTTAGACTCAGGTATTTTATCGTCTTTTAACTTTTTAATATCTTCAAATGTTAATTTGTCTAAAGGTTTATCAAACATTACGTTCTAACTCCTAATATTTTTCCGGTTCATCTATATAACATTCAACAAATATTCATCAACGAATTTTACGAAATCAAGTAAACAAGCAAACATGTCTAGGCTTTCCTCAAATGATATATCTTTTTGGAAATTGACCTGATGTACATATTTATGACGTAATTCGAAAATTTTGGTAATTTTACTTTTCCAATTTGGCCATTTCTTGTTTAGAATAAAAGGTTTCTTATTAGGGGCAGTCAATACTGTTTTTTCTATCTCCAAAAGAAAAGACTCATGGCCTAATATATTTTTAAATATATAATCTATCTGTTCTAAGCTCAGAAAGGAATATTCTGCCGCTATCAATTCACCTTTAGTTATTCGTTCCTTCTGAATAATTTCAAAGACTTCCCATAAACTGATTTTCTTTTTTAAGAGATTTTCTATTCCTTCTTGATTAAGCGAGCTCGGAAATCCATCTATCAAAACCCATACCATATCTTTTAGGTAAACTTCTAATGCGGTAACCCAACTTATCATGAAGTTTTTACGGGCCTCAATTTTAATTTGCTCATCTATGTCTTTACATTTTTCAATGGAATCAATTAATTTTGTCTGTCGAGCAATTTTTTCCAAGAAAGAATCAAAGGGGTGAATAAGCTTCGGAAGTCTTTGCTTATCCAAATTTCTTCTTTCTTTAATTCTTTCGGCTATTTGATCTAAATATTTAGCCATCTAAAATTCTTTTTCCAAATAACTTGATTTTATTACGATATTCATGGGCGGTGCTTCGCACCGAATCATCAGTCTCGAGTCCATAGTCGCCAGTCGTGAAATAAAATGAACGATATTCATGGTATATGGAATTTAATGTACGTATACGATAAGTCAAGGCTTTACCTGGTATTGTTCCTTTATTTTTCAAAGAATGGGTTTGTGTTTTTTCAGCAATTCTTCAAAGGTGTTATAACCGATCTTTCTTTCTTTTTTTATCATCTTTGTCAATATTTCTTCTCCATCCATAAAAGATATATATTTATTTTCGAAGGATTTCTTCAATACATCCGCTGTTGTAATAACCTTTATATGATTATCTCGACAATAATTATATATATCACTTAAGTTGTTACTGCCTATTATACCT
>CAZGBM010000125.1:0-2627 GCA_964523975.1 uncultured bacterium
TTTAGATTCGATTCTATTCAGGGATTTTTAGATTTTATAGAAGAAATTTAATCTCATTTAAAAAATATCATCACACAAAGACACGGAGAACACGGAGAAAAAAGAAAATTTATGTTGTTTTCCTTAACCCCGTCCAAAATATTCACATGTAAAAATTAGTTGGGTAAGTAAATTTGGGAAACAAAATTAGAAAGGTGTGAGGTCTTTGCGCCCTTTGTGTTCTTTATGTGAGATTAATTTGGTGGTGTGGGATGAGTTTTAAACAACAAAAACAAAATTTTCCTCTGTGTCCTCTGTGAGTTTTTTGTTTCTCTGTACCCACTGTGATTAAATAAAAATAATTAATGGGGGTTATGGTGGGCTTTGTGCCCTTTGTGTGCTTTGTGTGAGATTAATCTGGGTTGAGGTGGGGGCAAGAAAAATACTTGACTTAATCCGCAAGAATTCCTATTATACCAAAAAGGGGGTTTTATGAAGAAATCGGATAGTGACTTACAACAAAAAGTTACTACCAGCTGTAAGGAAATGAGCGGCTGGATAAAATTTCTGGCAATAGTATGCATTATTTGCGGCGGTATTTATGCGTTGACGATAATCGGTATTATCATTGCCTGGATTCTGATCTGGATAGGAATTATTCTTTTAAGAGTATCGAATAGTTGCAGAGAAGTTGCCGACGGCACATTTGAATCTCTTGGTAATATGTTTGCTTCTCTTAAGACTTTTTTCATTCTTAGCGGCGTATTTACCATAATAACGATTGCTTTAAGCATTATATGGTTTATGGTGTTGGGAATTGCGATGGTCGGCGGTTTTTTGGGCGAAGCAGGAGGGTTATATTAAGAAAAATCCCAGGTTTATTTGCGATTTTATGCTGGGACGGCTTGCTAAATGGATGAGACTGTTGGGATTCGATACTTCGTATTATAGAAACACGAATGGCAAAACCATAATCTATCATAGCAGAAAAGAAGGTCGTACCATTTTAACGAGAGCCAAAGTTCTGGCTGAAAAGCACGATGATGCAATATTGGTAGAATCCGAAAATCTGATGGACCAGTTGAAACAAATAGCAAAATCATTAAAGATAAAATCCCCGTTTTCTCGCTGCCCTGTTTGTAATACGGAAACAGAGGCAGTAGCTAAGAATACCGTAAAAAACGATGTCCCTGCTTACGTATTCGAAATCCATGCCGATTTCAAAAAATGTCCCGGATGCGGCAGGGTGTTCTGGCAGGGTACGCATTATAAAGAAATAGAGAAGGTGATAAATGAAATCAACGGTTAAGTCTCTTTTAGTACTGTCCCTGTTTATGGTATCCTGCGCACCCATGATGGTTCCTAAAAAAAGGTTACAGGAAGAACCGGTTGTAAAAATATTGTTGTTGAAAAATCCCGGGAAACTCGAATTAACATCAGACTCCAAAATTAAAATTTCGACCGGGGGTAAAAACGGAACGGTATCGGGCCAGGTATCCGTTTATTTCGAACCCTCTTTAAGAATCGTAACTTCCGAAGGAGATATAAAAAGCCCCCAACTCCCCGTTTCTCTCCGGTCCGCAAAAAGGTTCATAAGAATCAATGGCAATACCTATCCCGGAGTAATAAAAATATTAAAAAGCGGTGATGTTCTGGTAGTCAATTATGTCAAAATCGAAGATTATATTAAAGGAGTTATACCTTACGAGATGGGTCGTCTCCCGGAGAACCAGATAGAAGCACTCAAAGCTCAAGCTGTCGCAGCGAGGTCTTTCGTTATGTCGCACCTAAAGCCGGGCGAACCATTTGATATTAGCACCACGATATGGGACCAGGTTTACGGAGGAGTGGATGATACCGATAAAACAATTAATAAAGCCGTCGAATCTACCAGAGGAATTGTTGCAACTTACGACGGTAAGATTATAGACGCCAAATATTCTTCTACCTGTGGAGGCGTCACCGAGAGTAACGATAACGTTTGGATCGGAGAGAGGATTCCATATCTTGTGTCTGTCAGAGATTATGCATGGGATGGATTGCCTTTATGCGGAGATTCTCCTCATTACCAGTGGGAACGGGTCTATGATAAGAAAGAATTTTTCGAGGTTGTGAAGAAACAGATTGAAGACTTCTTCGGCAAAAAACCCGGCAAAATCGAATGGATTAGAATCGTACAAAGAACAAAAACAAACAGGGTAAGGGTTATTGAAATAAACACGGACATCGGAAAGTTTTATCTGGAAAAAGACCAGATCAGAAGACTTTTCAGCGATTACCGCGGTTCCTTGAAATCTCTGATGTTTCAGATAAAGGTAAAGAGCAACCAGATTATTATTTCCGGAAAAGGCTATGGGCACGGTGTGGGGATGTGCCAGTACGGGGCAATGGAAATGGCAAAAGAGAGACAAAGTTATAAAAGTATATTGAAGCACTATTACAAAGGAATTAAACTGGAAAAACTCTGGTAGAATGAAAATTCTTCATACTTCCGATATTCACATTGGAGAATACGGAGACGATTCCTGGAAAGCTTTTGAACACTTAACGAAAATCGCCTCAAAAGAGAAAGTAAATTTTTTCGTTGTTTCGGGAGATTTTTTTGACCAAAAGAGCAGCTTTGATAAACTCTATCATGAATTAAGACC
>CAZGBM010000126.1:0-2537 GCA_964523975.1 uncultured bacterium
TAAAATCATCTGTGTATTCTGTGGTAAAAATTCTGGAGTGGAGTTGTGTGGGCTCTGTGGTTTGATAGCGGGTTTAAACATAATAAACATCGGGAGGTTTATTAATGGATAAGAAGTCGGACATTGGTTTGATTGGACTGGCTGTAATGGGTGAAAACCTTGTTTTGAATATGGAAAGCAAAGGTTTTACTGTTTCTGTATACAACAGAACAATTTCAAAAGTCGATAATTTAATCGAAGGCAGGGCAAAAGGAAAAAATATTGTCGGGACTCATTCACTGGATGAATTCGTCAAATCGATTAAACAGCCGAGAAAAATCGTAATTATGGTCAAGGCAGGTGCAGCAGTGGATGAAGTAATTCATCAAATCGAGCCTCACCTTTCTAAAGGCGATATTCTGATAGACGGAGGCAATACATTTTTTAAGGATACTGAAAGAAGAGTAAAAGAACTCGAAGAAAAAGGACTCCTTTATATAGGGACGGGGGTGAGCGGCGGCGAGGAAGGCGCGCTAAAAGGCCCCTCGATTATGCCGGGTGGACACAGGGAAGCATATGAAGCTCTCGCACCGATATTGACAAAGATTGCAGCGCAGGTGGGAGGCGACCCGTGCTGCGATTATATTGGTCCCGGAGGCGCCGGTCATTTCGTAAAGATGGTTCATAATGGTATAGAATACGCCATCATGCAGACCATTGCGGAAACATACGATTTGATGAAAGAAGTGCTTAAGTTTTCCGCAAAAGAACAGGCTAAACTTTTCTCCGACTGGAACGAAGGAGTTCTCGGCTCATACCTGGTGGAAATAACAGGCCAGGTTTTAGCCAGGATAGACGAAGAAACCAAACAATCTCTTGTCGATTTGATTCTTGACGAAGCATCCCATAAAGGAACGGGAAAATGGACCTCCCAGAGCGCAATGGATTTAGGAGTACCTATTCCTTCAATCGACGCGGCAGTACAAGCAAGGTTCATTTCTTCATTTAAATCCGAAAGAGTAATGGCTTCAAAAATACTTAAAGGTCCGGTAATGAAATTCGACGGGGATAAATACAAATTCATCGAGGAAGTCCATGATGCCCTGTATGCCTCGGAGATTCTCGCATATACTCAGGGTATGGCACTCTTAACCGCAGCCTCGAAAGAATACAACTTTGATTTGAACCTCGGTAATATAGCAAAAATATGGAGAGGAGGCTGCATTATCCGCTCAAAGCTTCTGGGAAAAATAACAAACGCTTACGAAAAAAATCCCGAACTCCCGAACTTACTCCTGGACGACTATTTCAGCGAACTCCTTAATAAACTGCAGAGCTCCTTGCATAACGTAGTCCGGACAGCAATCGAATTCGGAGTCCCCTGCCTTGTGATAGGCTCTTCATTAAGTTATTACGACAGCTACCGAAAAGAGAGGCTGCCTGCAAATCTTATACAGGGACTCCGGGATTATTTCGGAGCTCACACTTATAAAAGAACGGATAAGGAAGGCGTTTTTCATACAGAATGGCAATAGGGAAAGGTTCGGATAAAGGTTATCTTTCCGAGGAAGAAGTACTCGATATCTCTTCCGGGGCACTGTCCGATATCGACCTTACCGGGAAAAAAGTACTCGTAATAATTCCCGACCACACACGCAGCGCTCCGGTAGGTCTTTTCTTTAAAACGATATTCGAACTGCTCGGAAAAAAGGTCAAGAAACTGGATTATCTGGTTGCTCTCGGCACGCACCCTCCCATGAAAAAAGAAAATATTTTGAAGCTTGTGGGAATTTCAGAAGAAGAAAAAAAACAAAAGTACTCATCCGTTGATTTTTTCAATCATAAATGGAACGACCCCGGTTCTCTTGCAGTTATCGGAACGATTCCAGAAGATAAAATCGAAGAAATCACAAACGGTTTGTTAAAGGAAAACGTCGTGGTAAAAATCAATAAAATGATTTTCGATTATGAATTCCTCATCATCGTCGGACCTGTCTTCCCGCACGAGGTCGTGGGATTTTCCGGAGGAAACAAATATTTTTTCCCCGGAATAGCGGGTCCCGAAGTATTGAACTTTTTTCACTGGCTCGGAGCAATTATCACAAACCTTGAAATCAACGGTGTAAAAGATACACCTGTGCGCAAAGTCATCGACATTGCTTCTTCATTCATTCCTATTCCCAGAATAGCTTTTAGTCTTGTCGTCAAAGATAAAAAACTGAGCGGTTTATTCATCGGAAGCCCCGAAGAAGCCTGGGCAAAAGCAGCAGACCTTTCGAGTAAACTGCACATAATCTACAAGAATAGAACATACAAAAAAGTACTGGGTATTGCTCCGAAAATGTACGACGACCTCTGGACTGCGGGTAAGGTAATGTACAAACTCGAAAAAGTGGTTGAAGACGGAGGAGAAATAATTATTTACGCTCCTCATATAACCGAAGTTTCTTATACTCACGGCGAGATGCTGGATAAAGTCGGATATCACGTCCGTGATTATTTTCTGGCACAGAAAGAAAAATTTTCCTGGGTTCCCGGAGGAATCAAAGCTCATTCCA
>CAZGBM010000127.1:0-2500 GCA_964523975.1 uncultured bacterium
GAAGAGAATAGCGGAAAAATATCTGGAAGCAGCAGGTCCTGTGGTTGTGATTCTGAATGAAGAGGGAAAAGTAAAAAGAATCAATGAAAGAGGATGTGGTATACTTGGCTACAGAAAGAAAGAAATCGAAGGGAAAGACTGGTTTAAAAATTTTATACCTGAAAGCATCAGGGAAAATGTGAGAAATATTTTTGAAAGATTGATGTCCGGAGATATCGAGGAGGGGGCATATGAAGAACATCCGGTTATTGTCGCGAAAGGTAATGAAAGAATAATTTTATGGCATAATAATATTCTTAAAAACGAGGAAGGGGAAACAGTTGGTACAATTAGTTCCGGTATAGATATAACCGAAAGCAAAGAGGCTCAGACAAAGCTAAAAAAATCGGAAGAGGAAAAATCTCTAATTCTTAACGGGTCGCCTTTACTAATAATCTACCAGAATACAGAGCATGAAATAATCTGGGCTAATAGGACAGCTGGTGATTCGGTAGGTAAGGAACCAGAAGATTTAGTGGGCAAAAAATGTTATGAAATCTGGAATCAAAGCGATACTACCTGTGAAGAATGTCCTGTTGAAAAAGCAATCGAAAAAGGTGAATTGGTCAGTGGTGAAATGATTAGTCCCGATGGCAGAGTATGGTTTATTAAAGGGAATCCTGTGCGAGATGAGAAGGGGGATGTAATAGGAGCGATTGAAACTACAATGAACATCACAGAACGTAAGAAGGCGGAAGAAGAACTCGGAAAAACGAAAGAGAGATACCAAAAAATAGTTGAAAACGCAAATGAATGGATATGGATTCTTGATATGGAAGGGAATTTTACATACGCGAACAGAGCAGCAATCGAAGACAGTGGGTATAAGTTCGAAAATTGGTTGGGCAGGAGTTTTGAACCCATTGTTGTAGAGGAAGACCTTTCGAAAGTAAAAAGAATTTTTGCCGAAACTCTGGCTGGTAAAAGCCAGAACTATGAACTAAAGATTAAAGATAAGAGAGGAAATATAATAACTCTACATGTTAATACGGCGCCGCTCTTAGAGGAAGGAGAAGCTGTCGGAACAGTAAGCGTTGGCAGAGATGTAACAGAAGAGAAAGAAAAAGAGAGAGACTTAATAAGAATGGATAAACTTGAATCTATTGGGGTTCTCGCCGGAGGAATTGCTCACGATTTCAATAATCTTTTGATGGGAATAATGGGAAATATTTCTCTTGCCAGTATGAATATCGATGATGATGAAACCAAAGAATTACTCTCTGACGCAGCGAAAGCGTCGAAAAAGGCCAGCCGTCTCACGGAACAGTTACTAACATTTTCAAAGGGAGGAGAACCGATAAAGGAGAAAACTTCTATAAAAGATATAATTATAGAATCGGCAGAATTCGTGCTTCACGGGTCCAACGTAAAATGCCAGTACAATTTTCCTGAAGATTTATGGAAAGTTATGGCTGACAAAGGACAGATATCTCAGGTTATCAATAATATTGTGTTAAACGCGGACCAGTCGATGCCTGAAGGAGGGGAAATTTCAATTACAGGTGATAATGTTGTCCTTGGAAGCAATGATACTTTACCGCTGCCTGAGGGCAAATATATTAAAATTACCATAGAAGATGAGGGTATGGGTATACCTGAAGAACATTTGAATAAAATATTTGACCCCTATTTTTCTACCAAGAGGAAAGGGCACGGTCTTGGAATGACAACGGTGTATTCAATTATTCAGAAACACGAAGGGCATATTAAGGTTGAATCAAAATTAGGAGAGGGAACCACATTTTATATCTATCTGCCGGCAGTTGAGGGAGATAACGGAAAAGGAGGGGAAGAAAAAAAGGAGCTTTATCTTCTCGAAAAAAAGAAAATCCTCCTTATGGATGATGAAGAAGTTGTGCGTAAAGTTATAGGAAGGATGCTCGAAGATAGAGGTTCTGAAATTGTATTTGCAGAAGATGGGAAAGAGGCTGTAAAAAAATTCAAAGAGGCAAAAAACACGCCTAAATCTTTCGACGCAGTCATACTGGATTTAACAGTACCCGGGGGTATGGGAGGAAAAGAAACAGTTAAGAAAATAAGAAAAATGGACTCCAAAGTTAAAATAATAGTAGCGAGCGGTTATTATAACGATCCGGTAATGGCAAATTATGAAAAATATGGCTTTAACGGAGTCATTGCCAAACCTTTTAATACTGAAGAACTTGTTAGGGTTCTAAAAAATGTTATAGGAAAGGGGTAAGTGGCCAGGTACCGGGTCATAGGTCTCAGTAAATAAACTTTGTGCTCTTTGTGTACTCTGTGGTTAATCAGGGGTTTGAGTTTCGTGTTTTGTGTCAATAATTAGGATTTCGGGTTTAGGGATTGGGATACAGAGATCAGTTATTAGTAAAAAAGATTTATGTTATTCTTGGGTGTTGTGAAAGGAGAAAACAAAAAAATCAAAAAATTTAGCAAAAAAACACCCTTGACATCTTTGCAAAAATTTGTAGAATACTAAATA
>CAZGBM010000128.1:0-2489 GCA_964523975.1 uncultured bacterium
TAAATCAGTTTACAAATTTTTCACTAATTGACTAATTTACCAATTTACTAATAACTAATTGGCCGCCTAACGTCCTAACGATTTTTAATCTTTGTGTACTTTGTGTCTTTGTGGTAAATTGTGGTTACTGGTTTCGAGTTATGCGTTTCGGGTAAAAGGGAATCAGTAAGGGGTTTTACTCTTGACTTCCAGTGATAAATTCTTATATTTTTATATATGAAAGTAAAAGATTTGATATTAAGGGAAATAGAAAAAATTCCAGACAAGTATTTAGGTGAAGTACTTGATTTCATACGTTTTCTGGAAACAAAAACAATAGAGGAAAAGATAGGCACTGCTATTGCAAGTGAATCTTCTTTAGGAAAAGATTGGTTGAAAGCTGAAGAGGATAAAGCTTGGAAAAATTTGTAAAAGGAGACGTTGTAGTTGTCCCCTTCCCATTTTCCGACTTAACTCGCGCTAAAAAAAGACCCGCTTTAGTAATATCCAAGTTAAAAGGAAATGATGTTATTCTTTGTCAGATAACAAGTCAGAACGTAAAAGACGAATATGCCATATCTTTAAGAGAAGAAGATTTTGTCAGTGGAAGGCTCAGAAAAGATAGCAATGTGCGCCCCAATCGTATATTTACCGCTGATAGTCACATAGTTTTATATTCGGTTGGACATCTCAAGGAAGACAAGATTTCCTCTGTTATCGAAAAAATTATCGCAATTTTAAGGCAATAATTACAAATAAAGTATTTCTGGGGTCACCTATGAAAAATCGAAAAACAAAAAAAATCTTGTAAATCCTATTAATCCTGTCTAAATATTTGGTGTTGTAGGTTGGGTTTTAAACAACAAAAATCCTGTAAATCCTGTTAATCCTGTCTGAATATTTGGTGTTGTAGGTCGGGTTTTAAACAAAAAAAATCTTGTGAATCCAGTTAATCCTGTCGAAATATTTGGTATGGTTGGGCTTTGTGCTCTTTGTGGTCTTTGTGGTTCAATTAAATTTTTTTAGCTCCACGGTGGATGCTCGGGGAGGGACTTATCGAATTCATCGAGAAGAGAGTCCGCGTAATCGCCTTTGTATTTTCCGTCGAGGAACTTATCGATACCTTCATTATAAAACAGTTCCCATGATTTTTCTTCTTTGCCCGGTATTATGGGATAAAATAGAGCATTGTTTGCCCGGGCAGCTTTGAGGTCTCCGGGTGCATCTCCAATCATCAAGATATGGTCTTCTTCGTATTTACCGCTTGCCGTCATCTGTAAATGCTCTTTCTTTTTACCCATTTCCTGTCCTGCAATAACACTCATGTATTTTGCCACATCATGTTCTTCCCATTCTCTCTGCAGTGCTTCGGTCGGAGTGGAGGAGACGACCATCATATCGGCTTTTTTCGAAAGTTTTTCGAGACATTCTCTGACCAGCGGGAAGGGGGGTATGTTTTTTACTATTTCTTTAACACTCCAGTTAACTCTCTCGCTCCAACGAAGAACATGTTCCAATTCTTTTCTTTCTTCTTCACTTGTTGCCGCATCGATTGCCATTTTCAAGCCTTCGTTACTTAAAAGACTATCGGGGTTATCGACCCATTTGAAGTAATGCGGGTACTGAGGCACTTTGAAATTTCGAGTTTTAACCATGGGATGGCTTGGCAGGAGTTCGCTTATTATGCGTTTTACGGTTATGTGTCTGTTGGCTCCTCGCGTTTTGGAAAAAAGGTCGGCAAAATCCTTGCACTCTCTCGCTGCGAGTTCTACCGGTTGTAGATTGAAATATCCTATCATCCACGGGCAGAAACATTCGCGCTGTTTTATTCCCATTGTGTCGAAGACACAACCGTCGGAATCTATTCCGACGAAAAATTTATGTTTGGGTTTGAATTCTGTTAGTCCTTTTTGAGCTTCGCTAATCATATATACTCCTTATTATATTATTTTCACTCGACTTTTTCAACAAAACACGGAGCCCCCACAACTCCACACCAAAATTTTTACCACAGAGTTTTTTGTTATTTCCCCCCCCAGCACTCCATTTTTTAACAACAAATAGCACAAATCTCACAAATAAATTAATAATATTTGTTTTTTGTTTATAAAATATAGAAATTTTTTTGCCTTTATTCGTGCTATTCGTGTGATTCGTTGTTACTATTTTTTTTGGTTTCAATTTATCTTTTCTCATTTTAGTGGTTTTGACAGGCTGGGTATGTTATCTGTAAGCTTCCGGTGTATATGCTGTAAGTTTTTTGTCCGCGAATATCGCTTTGAATCTCGCAAAACGCATGATTCCGTTTTCTATCGGAATGTTAGCCCAGTCTTCGCCTATCAGAGGCTGCGCGTAATCGAGAAAATCGTCCGTTACGTCGATTCGGCGCTCCGTTATCCACTTCTCAGGGAAAGACCTTTCTGAGTTGGCAACTTTTTCCAGAGGTACTTTATCATAGTAAACTTCGTAATTGCTGCTCTCTTTTCTTAAGATTGTTGCCATATAACCCG
>CAZGBM010000129.1:0-2476 GCA_964523975.1 uncultured bacterium
CTTGTGTCTTGGGTTAAGATAAAAAATAAAAGCTCTGTGCTCTCTGTGTGAATTATATTTTCGGGTTGCGGGTTTCGAGTAAAAACAAAAAATCTTGTAAATCCTGTTAATCCTGTCTAAATTCGTTGGTTCGTTGTCGAGTTTAGTATATCGGTAAATCAGTTTACAAATTTTTCACTAATTGACTAATTTACTAATAACTAATTGGCCACCTAACGTCCTAACGATGTAATTTCTCTCGTAGCTCTTCTGCCGCTTCCACCATATTCCTGAGCGATGGAATTGTCTCTTCCCAGTTTCTGGTTTTTAGTCCGCAGTCGGGGTTGACCCAGAGGTTTTCGAGAGGTATTACCTCAATTGCTTTTTCGATTAAGCTTTTTATTTCTTCCTTCGATGGTATGCGGGGGCTGTGGATATCGTAGACACCTGGTCCGATTTCATTGGGATAGTGAAATTCTTCGAAAGCTTTTAAAAGCTCCATTTTCGAACGGCTTGCTTCGATACTGATTACGTCTGCATCCATTTTTGCAATCCATTCGATTATGTCGTTGAATTCACTGTAACACATATGAGTATGTATTTGAGTTTCGTCATTAACACCGGATGTTGCCAGACGGAAACATTCGATTGCCCATTTTAGATAAGATTCCCAGTCCTTTTTTCGTAGTGGCAGTCCTTCTCTTATTGCAGGTTCATCAACCTGTATGATTTTGATTCCGGCTTTTTCAAGTTCCGTCACTTCTTCTCTTAATGCGAGTGCAATCTGTTTGCAGGTTTCGCTACGAGGTTGGTCGTCGCGAACAAAACTCCAGCAGAGGATTGTGACGGGTCCGGTTAACATTCCTTTCATCGGTTTTTTGGTAAGTGATTGGGCGTATTTTGCCCATTCGACAGTCATAGGGTTTGGGCGTATTATATCCCCGAAGAGAACCGGCGGTTTTACACACCTCGTTCCGTAGCTTTGAACCCATCCGTTTTTAGTGAAGCAGTAACCTTTGAGCTGTTCGCCGAAATATTCGACCATATCGTTTCTTTCCGGTTCGCCGTGAACGAGAACGTCTAACTTTAGCTCTTCCTGTTTGGTAACCGTTTCCCTGACAAAGGTTTTTATGCTTTTTTTGTAATCTTCTTCGGTTATTTCTCTTTTTTTGAATTTTGAACGGATTTGACGAATTTCTTTTGTTTGCGGGAAAGATCCGATAGTCGTAGTGGGGAGGAGAGGTAAATTCATATTTTTATTCTGTTTTTGCCTCCGGGCAGCAAAAGGTGTTTTTCTCGTGAGCATTTCTTTCGATATTTTTCGCAGTTTTTCCTGTACGGATTTATTTGTAACTAACGGGCTTTCTTTTCTTGATTGGAGAGCTTCTCTATTTGCTTTTAATTCTTTCGCGACGTTTTTGCCGAGAGCCGTGTCGCGAATTATCCGGAGTTCTTCGCATTTTTGCTTTGCGAAAGCCATCCAGTTTTTTATTTCGGATTGTAGTGTGGTTTCTTCATCGAGGTCTATCGGTACATGCAGGAGTGAACAGGAAGGAGCCAGCATTATACGCTCTTCACCGACTACGTCAGTCGCTTTTTTTACGGTTATTAATGCGGAATCGAGATTCGTTTTCCAGATATTTCTTCCGTTTACCACTCCGAGAGAAAGAATTTTATCCGGACCGATATTTTTTAAGACGGAGTCCAGCTGTTCCGGAGCACGGACGAGGTCGAGATGTATGCCTGAAACGGGTAGAGAAAGTGCAAGGTCTTCGTTTGAACCTAAGCTTCCGAAATAAGTCGCAAGCAATATTTTCATTTGACCGGATGTTTTTGTTAGTCTTTTGTATGCTTCTTCGAAATATTTTTTGATTTTTGTATCGAGGTCAAGAACGAGAATGGGTTCATCGAGCTGTACCCACTCACTATTTTCCGAAAGACGGGTTAAAATTTCCTCGTAGACTTTCAATATCGAATCTAAGTGGTCGAACCGGTCGAATCCTTCTTCAGTTTCTTTTCCCAGAAATATATAGCTAAGAGGTCCCACGAGTACGGGTTTTACCTGATAGCCCTCTTCTGTTGCTTCTTTTACCTCTTTGAATATTTTTCCGCTTGAAAGTTTGAAAGTCTGGTCAGGTTCGAATTCGGGAACGATGTAGTGGTAGTTCGTATCGAACCATTTTGTCATTTCCATAGCGCCGGCATTGCCTTTTCCCCTTGACATGTCGAAGTAAGTTTTGATATCTATTTTTCCATAGTTAAAGCCGAAACGTTTGGGCACGGCTCCCAGGGCTGCAGTCATATCAAGTATGTGGTCGTAAAGAGAAAAATCGCCAGCCGGGATGAGGTCTATACCGTTTTCTTTCTGCAGTTGCCAGTGTTTTTTTCTTAAATCCTTTGCAGTATTAAAGAGTTCCTTTTCGGAAAGAATGCCTTTCCAGTAACTTTCGATTGTCTTTTTTAATTCTCTTTTAATCCCTATTCTAGGGAATCCTAA
>CAZGBM010000130.1:0-2474 GCA_964523975.1 uncultured bacterium
TTTAATTATAATAGGTGGAATTTTAATAGCTTTTTTGGGCTGGAATGTTAAGTCTCAAGTCGCAAAAGAGTTAAAATATGATATTGGTTCAATTGCGGAAGAACAAATAGATTCCATTAATAAAAAAACTGAAGCCGTTACTAAATCATTAGTTCAATTGGAAAACCGTAAAAATATAATACAAAGAGAGATTGAAACCTTAACTTCTGAAAACGAACAATTAAAAGAAAAAAACAAACAACTGAATAACGAGCTTGGAAAACGAGTCTCTGATATTGAGACTTTGTTGAGGATTTACATCGTGTCTGATATTCCGTACAAAGTAAAGGATCTGGACACGATTTATTATAAGAATCTGCCAAAACCTATTAATGCAAAAAAACTGCCTGATTTTAAAAAACCTCCTGTAATAAATATACAAAGTACTTCTGATTTTCACGTTTCAATAAATAAGATTACGACCGACTATTTTGTAATTAGGTCAGGAGCTATAGGCTCAGAGGACGAAGGGACTTTAACTTTATGGATAGTTGATAGGTTTTAAATCCATGTATGAAATCATTTTTTTCTTCTTTTTTGTAATTAAATCTTTATTGATTTCTGTTTTTTGGGGAGGTATAGGTGCCAAGCTTAGATTTTGTTAGTGACGAAATTCTTAAGAACATGTTAGAAAGAGATTATAAAGAATTAAAGAATTGTTTAGAACACAAACTGGACAAGTCGACAATTATATTGGCAGGGAGTATAATTGAAGCAGTGCTGGTTGATTTTTTTATCAATTTTCTACCAAAAGGTAAAAAAAAGAAGGATATATTAGAAGCTTCTCTTTCGGATCTTATAGATTGGGCATTTAAAGAAAAATTGATTTTAGAAACAACAAAAAATTTGTCATCGGTAGTTAGGCAATACCGTAATCTAATACATCCTGGTAGAGAATATCGCCAAAATGAAAAAGTAGATAATAAAATCGCCAACATCTCAGTAAATTTGGTAGAGATTATTTTAGGGGAGATTTCGGAAAAGTATTCAGAAAGAAAAGGGTATACTTCAGAACAAGCAATCAAAAAAATATTAAGAGATCCCTCGAGTTTTTCAATAATAGATCACATAATTGATAGTATGTCTAATGGCGAAAGAATAAAACTTTTTTCCGCAATCCCTCCTTTATGTTTCAAAGATTATGATGTGGTTGGTATTACTTCAACTTCAGAGCGTTTTATAAATACGCATCAGAAATTAATTACACACATACCAAAAGAAATTCTTGAAAACGAGGTAACAAAATTATATAACCTAGTCACAAATGGTACGGTTGTAGAAGTTTTGTTTCATTTGATTTTCTTTTACCGTTATTTAGATGTTGTTGATGAAGATAAATTGGACGCAATTCTTGAATACGTTTCTGGAACTTTGGGTGGAGATAACGATTGGCTAATTGAAGATCTCAAAGGGTATGGAATATTTCATTTAGGCAAATATTTCGATAGTAACGATAAAATTAGTAAATTTTGCAAATTATTCATTGATAAAGTAATTCATGCAACTTCTTTGGAAGAAAATCTAACGATTGAATGTATAAAAGATATTTTTTTCTCGATGGATGAGAAGAATCAAGAACTTATAAGAGACAAAATAAAAGAATATCCTCCCGCTTTTTCGTCTTTACTTTTAGAGCATTTTAAAGAGGAAAAATTACCATTTTAACTTTATTTTAAACTTTTCGGATCAAACGCTTTTGTGCTTTTGAAGTCAAATATAGACCTTGTACAATTTTTTCATCTGCCCAAAATTTTTTCTAAATGAGGTGATTTTATTTCGATACTCATGGACGGTGCGGAGCACCGAGTCAAGAGTCTCGAGTCCATAGTCACCAGTCGAAAAATCAAACAAACGATATTCATGGTATATGGAATTTAATGTACGTATCCGATAAGTCAATAGGTAGAGTAATTACGTACATTAAATTAGTGAAATAGTGAAATGGTAAAATAGTGAAATAGTCCCCATTTGCCCATTTCCCCATTTATCGATTTCTCTATTTTCGGGCAGACCGCCGACGGCTGACGGTAAACGGGGAAAAACAGTTTAGATTTGCGGGAAGTCAAGGCTTTACCCGGTATTGTTCCTTTCTTTTTCAAAGAATGGGTTTGTATTTCTTTAGTAATTCTTCAAAGGTGTTATAACCGATCTTTCTTTCTTTTTTTATCATCTTTGCCAATATTTCTTTTCCTTCCGTAAGAGATATATATTTATTTTCGAAGGATTTTTTTAATACATCCGCTGTCGTAATAACCTTTATATGATTATCTCGACAATAACTATATATATCACTTAAGTTGTTGCTGCCTACTGTACCACCGTTGATTTTACAATAAGCTAAACAAGCTGCTTCTCCATCGTCCAACCAGAATTCCCAGCATAACGAAGCAAACTCTCGACCTACTTCTGAAGAAGCAATTATTGTATATGGTCGA
>CAZGBM010000131.1:0-2387 GCA_964523975.1 uncultured bacterium
TCCGGCAGACCGTATTCGGAAAAATAGTGAATTGGTAAACTGGTAACAAAAATTAAAACCAATATACTGATTCACTAATATACTAATATACTAACCTTTAGACAGGATTTACTGGTTTTTTTAAGCTAACAGCCAAAGGCGAATAGCTAATAGCTTGGCGGAATTGTGGGCTCGGTGTCATTAAATATATCACTCGTATCTCAGCGCCTGAACGGGGTCCATCTTCGAAGCCTTGTTGGCGGGATACATCCCAAAGAATATTCCGACAACTACAGCAAAAAAGAATGCAAGCAAAATCGAGCTTGGTGTTACGACGGACCCTCCACCCTGGCTTAAAAATCTCGGTCCTATCGTTCCGGCACCCACCATCATGTTGCCCACGGTATTGGCAAAAATAACACCAAAAAAAATACCTAAAAAACCTCCGCTTAAGGATACAATAACCGACTCAATAAGAAATTGAACCAGAATATCAATTCTCTTTGCTCCTATTGCTTTTCTTATTCCAATTTCTCTGGTTCTCTCCGTAACCGATACCAGCATTATATTCATTATACCGATACCGCCAACTATAAGAGATATCGCGGCAATTCCGGAAAGCATAATCTTGAACGTACTGGCTGTCTGCTCTACTGTTTGTCTGAATTCCTCCCGGTTCCTTATTCTGAAATCCTCAACCTGATTATGCCGCTCCAGAAGCAGCTGCTTGACCCTCTCTTCAGTAACATCTGTTGGGAGTAACCCTGTTGTCTGGGCATCAATGGATCGAACAATATTATCCTCACCGGTAATTCTTTTTTGAGCGGTAAAAAGAGGTATAAAAATCCGGTCATCAAAATCGTTAAATCCAACGGAACCTTTTTCCTCCATAACGCCAATCACGGTAAAACGCATATTACTGATTTTTATCTCCTTGCCTATTGGGTTTTCGCCTTTGAACAGTTCATCTTTGATTGTCGTTCCAATAACACATACCTTTGCCCATGATTTCAATTCGTCTTCAGTGAAAAACCGACCATCTTTAACGTAATGGTTATTTATAGACTGATATGAAGACAAAGTTCCTATAACTTGAGTATCCCAATCCTTATCCTGATATTTGGCTGTTATATCGCTTCTCACCTCTGGGTCTACATCTTTTACAAAATCTAGCTCTTTTTTCATTGCAATTGCATCATCGTAGGTAAGCCCTTCCGACCGCCCTCTCCACTGGAGAGCCTGTTCTTTACTATCCGGTCTTCTATAGTATACGCTGATAACGTTGGATCCCAGTTTCTCAATCTGAGTTGTAATATTACGTTTTGCCCCCTCTCCGACTCCCATAACACCTATAACCGCTCCGACACCGATAATTATACCAAGGACCGTAAGGAATGAACGAAGCTTGTTGGCTAAAAGCCCCTTATAACCGGAAGCGAATCCTGAGATTGCACTGCCCAGAAGACTTGCATCTCCCGTTTTTTCTTCAACGGATGGAATCTTATTCTTTGATGGTTTTTTTCTAATCTTTTCTTCTTCTATCTTGCCATCTTTTATTTTAATACTTCTTTCCGCGTATTCGGCAACCGTAGCATCATGAGTCACCATTATAATCGTTTTGCCTTCCTTGTGGAGTTGTTCGAAAAGAGCCATAATTTCTTTGCCGGTCTTCGAGTCCAGATTTCCAGTGGGTTCATCGGCAAATATTATGGAAGGATTGTTTATCAGAGCTCTCGCAATGGCAACTCTCTGCTGTTCCCCTCCCGAGAGTTCGTTCGGGTCGTGGTAAGCACGCATCTGTAGTCCGACTCTTCCAAGAGCATCCATGGCCTTGCGTCTGCGCTCCTCTTCAATTACGCCGGAATAAAGAAGCGGGAGTTCTACATTATCTATCGCGCTCATCCTCGGAATAAGGTTAAAGGTTTGAAAGACAAATCCGATTTTTCTCTTTCTTATGTTCGAAAGTTCATCATCGCTGTAATTCGCCACATCATGCCCCTCAAGGTAATAACTGCCGGAAGTGGGTCTTGCAAGACAGCCGAGTATATCCATCAAGGTTGTCTTCCCGGAACCGGAGGCCCCCACGATAGATAAAAATTCTCCTCTATTAACTTTAAGAGAAACACCCCGTAAAGCATGGACTTCTACATTACTTCTGCAGTAAACCCTGGTAAGATTCTTTGCTTCGATCAAAACCATAAATATTTTTACCTTCCTGGTGGGGAGCCTCTTCTCTCCCCTCCCGGTCTAAATCCTCCGGAACCTAATGCTTCCTGTCCCCCAGATATAAGCAAAGTATCGCCTTCTGCCACCCCGCTTTTTATCTCTATATTGACATTATCTTCAAGTCCTATAATGACTGGCCTCTGGACAACCTTACCCTTCTCGCGTAAAAGAACCATAGTTTT
>CAZGBM010000132.1:0-2383 GCA_964523975.1 uncultured bacterium
AGGGTTTGGGATTTAGTAAAAAAAATAAAAAAATCAGTATGTATCCGTGTGAATCCGTGGCAAAATTAGTTAGTGGGTTGGTCTGTGGGAGGGTTAGTGTGTTTTAAAAGTGAAAATAAAAAATTTCGTGTATTTAATGTGTTTAGTGGTTAAATAAATTGTTTTTTTCTCTGTGTCCTTTGTGTCTCCGTGTGAGAATTAGTTTTTTTTAGTGTGTTTCGTGGTCAATTATCTTTTTTTCTTCCGGAAATCAGTTTCGAAAATTCCTCTTCCTCGATAATCTTCACACCCAATTTTTTCGCCTTCCCGAATTTTGAACCGGGATTCTCCCCCACCACCACGTAATCGGTATTTTTGGAAACCGAATTTATTGCCCTTCCTCCCAAACTTTCAACCAAACCTTGCGCTTCTCTGCGGCCATATCTATCTAAGTCGCCTGTAAAGACAAAACTCTTGCCCTTCAAAGGAAGCGTTCCTTCTTTCTTTGCTTTGCCTTCCATCGTAAGACCGGATTTCTTCAATTTTTCTATAACCGAAAGGTTTTTCTTATTCCGGAAAAAAGAGACAACAGAAGAAGCGGTGTTCTCCCCTATTCCTTTTATAGTAAACAATTCATCTTCGGTTGCACTTTTTAATTTATCCATTGAAGGGAAAGCACCCGCAAGTAACTTCGCAGCATAAGTCCCGACAAAAGGTATGCCAAGAGAAAATACAAGACGGTCAAAGGGTCTTTTTTTGCTGTTTTCGATTCCAAGTAAGAGATTCTCTGCAGATTTTTTCCCCATCCGTTCGAGTTCTTCAACATCACTCTGCTTTAAATAATAAAGGTCTGCAAAATCGGAAACCAATTTTTTGTCAACCAATTGATTTACAAGAACATCACCAAGACCATCTATATTCATACCATCCCTGCATCCATAATGCAGGATTCTCTTTTTCACCTGAGAGGGACAGCGAATATTTATGCACCGGTAATAGACCTCTCCTTCGGGACGTATTAATTTTTCCGAACAAACCGGACATTTCTCCGGAAATTCAAATCTTTTTTCACTTCCGTCTCTCGCATCTTTATTCACTCCCACAACATGGGGAATTATATCTCCCCCTTTCTCGAGGAAAACCTTATCCCCCACCCTGATGTCCTTTCTTTCTATTTCATCCTTATTAAAAAGAGATGCACGGGAGACCGTAGTTCCCGCAACAAAAACAGGCTCGAGTATCGCAATCGGAGTTGCTATACCCGTCCTTCCAATAGATATTTTTATCTCTTTTAAGCTGGTAACCTTTCTTTCTGCGGGAAATTTATATGCCACAGCCCATCTCGGAGATTTCGAAGTCGAGCCCAATATTTCTCTATCTCGAAGGTTATTCAATTTAAAAACAAGACCATCCGTCTGATAAGGAAGTTCGAATCTCTTAGTCTCCCACGTTTTTATCAAATCTTTTGCAAGGGAGACATAGCTCCGCACTTCGCGCAGAGGACTGACCTTGAATCCTATCTTTTCCAGAACGTCAAGCGCCTGCTTATGAGTCTTGATATCTTCGGGTAAGCTTCCATAAGAATGAATGTAGATATCGAGGTTTCTTTCCGCTACGATTTTGGAATCCAGGCTTTTCAAAGTACCCGCAGCGGCATTCCGCGGATTCGCAAAAAGCTGTTCCTCTTTTTCTTCCTTTTCTTTATTTAACTTCAAAAAAGAAGAATTCGGCATAAAAACTTCGCCTCTCACTTCAAGATGGGGATATTTATCGCCGCCTTCTAATAACAGAAGCGGCACACTCTTTATCGTTTTCAAATTCTGCGTTATATCGTCCCCAACAACCCCATCGCCGCGTGTAGAACCCCTCGTAAACCTGCCGTATTCGTATTCAAGAGAAACAGCAACTCCATCGATTTTCTGTTCTACAACCCATTCAATAGAATAAAAATAAATCTTGCCAATAAGATTTCTCCGGACTCTTTCTTCAAATTCTAAAAGTTCCGATTCATCATAAGTATTATCGAGAGACAGCATCGGAGGGTCATGAGTAACATGAGAAAATTCCTCCAACGGTTCGCCACCCACCCTCCGGGTCGGAGAATTGGGGTCTTTGGCTTCAGGATACTTTTCTTCGAGTTCCTCGAGATTTTTCATCAACTTGTCAAACTGAAAATCGGATATTTCGGGGTTGTTTAAAACGTAATATCTATAATTGTGATAACGTATCTTTTTACGAAGTTCCTCAATTTCCTTTTTTACTTTATTCGGAACGCTCATTTAATTAAATAATCCCATAAGGGAAATGGCAAAATGGGTAAATGGGAAAAACTATTTTACGGTTGCAAGTACCTGTGTTTATCCGTGTTAATCCGTGGCTATTCTTTTTTCTTTTTCTCTGTGTA
>CAZGBM010000133.1:0-2314 GCA_964523975.1 uncultured bacterium
AAAGTTCATGCCCCTGGGCGTTACCTCTCTGGTCTAAAAAGAATTTTGCCATATCGAGATATTTTTTATTTTTCGTTACAAGATACAATTTTACCAGACCGGTTTCGATAATCTGATGACCGGGCACTTCGAGTTTCTTTCCGGGACCAAAGGTTCTCGTAATCAAATCTGCGTTCTTCAAAGCAACATTCAAAAAATTTGTCTTTCCGGTCGCCTGATAATGGGCAACAGCCGCCTCATACATATGCCCCGCATTGTACAATTCATGACTCGCTCCAAGACTGTACCAGCGCGGACCGGGTTTTACCCACCAGGCGGGAGTCGTATCGGGATTTATCGTCTTCCATGTGCACAGATATCCGTCCTTTTCTTGAGCCGCCGCAATTTTTTCGATAATATCATCGATGTATTTCTCCAATTCAGGGTCAGGATGAACCGCCAGAGAATATGACGCACCTTCGATTATTTTGTAAACATCGGAATCATCAAAAGGCATTTTCCCCTCATATTCTCCTTCCAGCAATCCGCCTGCTCTGGCAAAATTTCTCATTCTGCCTTCCTTTTCACATTTTTCAAACCCAAACGGTATCGTAACCGTTCTATTCGTCTCAATTCGCCCCGACCAGAAATTATCCGTCAATGTTATATCCGTAAACAAAACAGGTGTAATCGGATAACCGGATTTTTTTCCTTTATTTTTCATTATATCACAGGAAAACGTTATAACTGTCAAAAGAATACATAATATTTTAAAAATATATTTAACGTCCATTTTCCCTCCTAATTTTGTTTGTTATCTTATCTCTGACTAACATGTTTTCTCAAAACTAATATAAAATGCAAAAACACTTATGTCAAGAATGGATATCGGTATGAAGGACGTAAATAGTTAGAAGATTAGGCGGTTGCATCTTTTACTGTTTATTTTTTAATTTATCAACAACCATTTTATATTTTTCATGAATCATCTTCTTATCGAATTCCCAGAATTCTTTAAGCATCTTTTGCAATTCATCTTCCGTGAAATATTTTTCCGAATTAAGGAAGAAATTTTTATCCTCTTTTTCTATATGTTTAGGGTAGAAATCAACTAATACATCGAGTTTTTCTAAGATTACATTTAGAGTATCTTTTCCTTTCATATAATTTTCTTTTGCTGTAACGAGTTCTCCCACAGTTTTTCTGCCGAATTTATGTTCTTCGATTAATTCATTCATAACTTTTGTATCTTCCTCTGTCATCTTTTTCTTAGTGCATTCACGAAACAAAATATCTTCTTCTTTTCCGTGATGTGTCTTATCCGCGTAAATCTTTATGAAATCAACCGCTGTGTCCACAAAAAATGTATCAACCTTTTTCGTTTCTTTGATTTTCGATGCTTCTTTTTTGATTATTTCAATCATTTCTTCGATAAGACGATGCTCAATCATCAATGGTCCTCTTGGTTTCATACTTTTTCTCCTTTAGTTTAATGTTCTTTGCAAAAAGAATTTGTTCTTCCTAATGTAAACTTTAAAAACAATTATGTCAAGAAAGAATCTAAATTAGTTGGGCGGTTGGTCGGTTAGTGAGTTAGTCGGTTCAAAAAACACACCAACAGACTCACACACCAACCCACTAACAAAAACATTGATTCACGACTCGAGACCCGATTACTTAAGACCTGGCATCTGGTACATCAAATTTTATATCGAATTTATGCAACTTAACTTACGAAAGAGCCGTTTTTTGTAAAAAAACAAACTTCAATCTTGCTTTAATGTATCCGTAGCTCCCGGAATCAAAACTTCACGCTTCCAGACATATCTTCTATCGGAATTTTTATCCGTCAACATTATAAATACTTCATTGCTACCGGTAGAAATATTTTCTTTAAAAGTACCGAAAAATGACTCGTTAGGCGAAACAGTTCTAGAATAGTCTTTTAAAATTATAGATTCCGTAATAACTTTATTTACGATTGTTTCACCTCCGGATGCAATATTGACATTTAATCTAAAAGAAGCTTTATAGAGCGAATCCGCTTTCAAAAAAATTATCCTCGAATAGGGAACATTATAATATACTGTAAGGTAAGGAAACAATTCTTTATCATAATCTATTTGATAAACAACGCTAAAAGAGTTCTTAAAATTCGGCTCGTTCATGTCTCCCGGCATTCTCGTCATTCCAGGCATTCCACCCGGAGATCCCATCGTCATAGCGCAGCCTGATGCGCCAGCCAACAAAACTATTATAACAAACTCCGACAAAAGTAGATTTACCTTCCGCATAATTTATATATTAGACCTAACTATATTAAATTTGGTTCCAA
>CAZGBM010000134.1:0-2220 GCA_964523975.1 uncultured bacterium
TCTACAGAGCAGCAGGTGCATATGTATTTGAGAAGGCAGCAGAAATAATTCTCGGCGATTGGCAGTTCCACGATTCTGTTGGTCCGGGTGAGAGACTTTATGAGGATACCACAGGCATTACAGCAGGTTTTGATTATTACTATGCGTTGACAGCCGTTAGCGACCAAGGAGTTGAGAGCGGAATATTTTTAACACAGACAACTCAGGCGGCAAGATTGACATCTAGTCCGAAAGGAAATCTATATTCCGCAAGGGTTGTTCCAAATCCTTTAAATATTAGTAATGCCGCAGTAGGAAGATACCCCGAAGGTGAAGGGAATAAACTTACCTTTGTTAATTTAACTGGTTTTTGTACAATCACGATTTTGACTGAATCGGGAAATCTGGTTACAACCATAAAACACAATAGCGGTTCCGGAATTGCTCAATGGTACGATGGTCAAAGATATCTTGTTACGGATTCCGATCAGCGTCCGGGGAGTGGTATTTATATTGCACATATACGGGATGATATTACTGGCGAAAGCGTTTACCTCAAGTTTGCAATAGTAAGATAAGGAGGAGGAAAGATGAGGAAATTTATTGCTGTTATATCTATATTAATATTTGTTCTTTCTGTTAATGCTTACGCTCAGGATAAGGTTGCCCAGACGGGTTGCGGATTTTTAGATTTAGGTACGGGAGCTCGGGCTTGCGCAATGGGAGAAGCTTATACTGTATTAGGACAGGAAGCCACAGCTCTCTTCTATAATCCTTCAGGTATAGGGGAAATTGATAACCGTTTTGATTTATCTGTCGGTGGAACGCAGTGGATCGCCGATATTAATTATCTTTATTTGGCTGCGGTCTTAAATGCAGGAGTTTGGGGAAATTTCGGCTTTAGCATTATATATCCTGATTATGGGGATTTTTACGGTACTCGGGCGGCTGAAGGTACTGCATCAGGATATGAAGAGGTAGGTCTTCTGGATATATCAGCGTTTTGCGCAGGCGTTGCTTATGCCAGAGAATTCACCGACAAGTTTACGGTTGGGATTCAGGTCAAATATGTTTCTCAACATCTTGGAGAGAATGATTTTATAGTAATTAAAGAAGCTGACACTTCAATTGTAACCAGACAAAACGAAATTTCGACTCTGTCTTACGACTTCGGGTTGCTTTTTTACCCCGGTTTTAAAAGTTTCGCTTTTGGTATGTCTGTTAGAAATTTCTCTCCCAGGGTAACTTACGAACTAATTGGGTTTGAATTGCCTTTAACTTTTGCTCTTGGTGTAGGTATGGATATTCTGGATCTTTTTGGAGAGCATCCTGATTATTCTTTTAATGTGGGACTGGAGGGATTACATCCTCGCGACTGGCAGGAACAAATTCACCTTGGAGGCGAATTCGGATACAAGGATATGATTTTCTTCCGGGTGGGCTATAAATTCAGATATTCCCAGGAGGGCTTAAACGCGGGGGTCGGCATCAGTTATGGAGATGTCAAGATTGATTATTCCTATAGTGAATTCAAGTTGTTCGATTTTATAAATAGAATTTCTGTAGGGATGGCGTTTTAAAAAAAGATAATTGCGATTTTAAAGTAAATATACTATTGTAAGGGGAATCTTTCTCTGGAGAGATTCCCCTTCTAATTTTTAGTAATTTTGTTAACTCGAAAGGATTTAATATATTATGTACGAGTCCTGATACGGCAAACTCACTAAAATGTAAAGAGCAAATATCAATAAGTCGCTCGCGGCTGACCGCAGAAAAAACAAAAAAATTTGCACATGTAGAAACATATAGGACATGTGGCCAATATAGAAATGTAAAAAAAATAAAAACTACAAGTTCTACATTTTCTACATGTTAAAAAATGGTGGGTGGAGTTGGGTTTAGCGGAAAGAGGACAGCGGTTGGCGGATAGTGTAATATATCTGTATACTATTTTCTTTATCATTCTGCTTTTTGATATTTTATTTGCATTTGATTAAATCACACCCCGATGCAGTCATTCTTCCTTACGGGGCAGGTCCAGTGGAATAGAAGTTCTTGCATGATGAGCTCCTATTCCATAGGGCAGGCGAATAACACAAATTATAAAAAAAGAAATGGTCACGGATGGACACCCTGGTACGGTCGTTCCTCCCTACAGGGCAGGCGGATGTATATGGATTTAAAATCTTTCTTTTTTGATGTAATAACAAAAAAATGAGGGTGGGGTAAATTAAATTTTCA
>CAZGBM010000135.1:0-2148 GCA_964523975.1 uncultured bacterium
AAAAGCATTATCATAATTGTAGTAATAAAGGAGTAAAAATTAATGTTAAAAGAAATTAAGAAAAAACTAAAAAATATTCAGCCTGACCTTCAAAAAAAATACGGGGTTTCAAGAATAGGCGTTTTTGGATCCTTTTCTAGAGGAGATGAAATCAGGAATAGCGATATAGATATCTTGGTCGAATTCGATAAAGATATCGATATATTTGAATTTATATCATTAAAGGATTTTCTTTCCGAAATTCTTTCAAGAAAAATAGATCTGGTAACAGAAGATGCAATAAAACCACTGATGAGGGAAGATATAATGAAAGAGGTTGTTTATATATGAGAGAGGAATATCTTTATCTAAATGACATACTCCAATCGATAGAGAAAATTTTAGAATTTACAGAAGGAATGGATTTTGAGGATTTCAAAAATAACGTTCTTGTTTTTGATGCTATCGCCAGAAATTTTGAGATAATCGGAGAAGCCTCAACTCACATTCCTAAAAAAATAAAATCTAAGTATGATGATATACCCTGGCAGAAGATGAAATCAATGAGAAACATAGTGGCACATGAATACTTCGGATTAGATAAAAAGATAATCTGGACCACCATTCAAAAATCTATACCCGAACTTAAAGATAAAATTAGTCATATTCTGAAAGAAATTAAGTCGTAAATCGTTGATGACCAACGAGCCAACTAAAAATTTGAACTACAAAGACCACAAAAAGCACAGCGATTTTTTTATTTTTTTCTTAGCTGTCAGCCGTCAGCGGTCAGCTTTTGATTTAACTTTGACTAAGGACTGGCGACTGGTGACTCGGGACTCTGTTTCCTAAATCCCAAATCCTAACCCCTAACATTGACTCAAGACTAACGACGCATGACTTAAGCATCTAAAATCCGGGGTCTAAGATTTATTTGCTTCAATGCCTATTTGAGACAGGAATGCAAGAAGGTTTTCTTTTATCTGGTCTCTAATCTTCCGTGCCTCAATTTTTTTCTCCTCTTCCGTGCCTTTAAGGGAGGAGAAATCCGGTATGGACCAGGATAGTCTTTCGGCTTTTTTGGCGTACAGCACATCCACGTTTGTCGTAAATACAGGGCACTGTTCTGTTGTGGTTTTATGGCAGAGAGTAATGACGTAATCGAATGTCTCCTTATCCTTATAACGGGCGAAGACTGGTTTTGCTGCTTCCTTGGGCAGATCTATACCAACCTCCTTCATTACGGCAATCGGAAGATTTCCGATTGTGCCGGGTTCAAAACTGGAGCTATAAGCATCTATCTTTCCCGGAGCCAGTTTTTTGGCAAACTCTTCCGCTATCATGCCTCGTGCCCCGCGATAGGTGCAAACGAAGAGAACTCGCGGCTTTTTCATTCGACACTCCTATTGTATAAAAAAAGGTTTGAACTTATAATTAATCTTATTTTTAGTCTCATTAAATTGAATTTTATATATGTTTCTTATTCTGTCAAGAGCTATTTTTAGTTATCGGTAAACCTTAGTTTGAGATCTGAAAGCTAATTTATACAAAGGCACTAAGACACAAAGTTTTTAAATTGGTTAGTCAGTGGGTCTGTTAGTCTGTGAAAAAAGACCGCTGATGGGATAGAAAAATCGGAAAATGGGGGAAAGAGGACTATTTTACAATTTTGATATTTATCTATTTCCCTGTTTCGAGTGGTATCAAATCACAAAAGTAAAACTGGTTGTCTCGCAGAACTATATCTCCATTTTCGTATAATATCGTCTGCCGGAATATTGGTCCGTCATATACAAATGAATGAAATTCTCCGTTCTCGCCGCACGGGTCAACGGCGGAAGGAAGTTCAGATAAAAATTGTTTATCGTAGTCTCTCCCCACAAAATCTTTATCAAGAACCTTTGAGTCAACGCAGGTAATAACTGCCTTGAATCCCAGATCTATGAATGTATGGGCAAGTTCGGCAGTATCCCTTTTCCATATAGGGAAGATTCCTTTCATCTCTATTTTCGATAAGTTTTCTTCTCGATACTTCCTCAAGTCCTCTAAAAAAATATCCCCGAAAACAACCGATAAAACACCTTGATTTTTATAATCCGTTAGCTTGTCCCTCATTTTTGTCTCATACTCATCATCAGATGCATTCTTTGTGATATAGACCTTTTCGAG
>CAZGBM010000136.1:0-2093 GCA_964523975.1 uncultured bacterium
TAATCCCTTCGAATCATAAGAAAACTCCTTTAAAAATTGCTCTTGATTTCCGGGAAACAGGATTATATCTGCTCTTTTTCCTTTATTCTTTTGATTGATTTTATTATTAAAAAGCCGAGGGCAATAACGACGAAAGCAACCATTGGCCAGAGCAAAAACTGCTGGTCTTCTTTGAGTACTTCTTTGATTTTGCTGAAATCTTCATTGGCTTGTTCTTTTTTCAATTGTACCATTACAGCCTTTTTTGACTCCGTATGAGGCAGTATTTTCTCGAATTCGTAAATTGGTTTTCTTGCGTCAGGATTTCCGTAAAACAGATAGTATCTATTATTTCTTTCCGGAGGGAAGTAAATCACCCGTTGGTTTCCTTTGATGGACATGTTGTCTATTTTAAGCGGAGCGTCATCCTGATTTTGTATCAATATCTTCAAATATCTATCCCTTGCTTCCCCGAGACTTATAACATTATTTCTGTTTTCTTTTTCGAACCGGTATATGACTCCGGAGTTGAGATACCGCCAGTTTTCTGCATCGGTTGAACCAGAGACACAAACACTCCTGTAATATCCCGGAGAAACAAAATCTAAGGTTATTTCATTTTTGGGAACATCGTTGTAAACGACATCAAGGATAATCTCGGTTCTTTTTTTCTCTTTATTTTCGATTCTTGATGTTATTTTAAAAGGAATTTCATCCATCGATGCTTTGGATACTTTTTCTTGATAAACCCAGCATTCCTCTATTTCAAGGGGTTTCTCTTTTTCGTTCCATATTACAATCTTCAAATATCTTCTTTTCGTATCGAGGAAATCAAGATCGGTTAATGCTGATGTGTAATCTTCGGTATGAAAATTAAAGATATGCGCATCATCTCTGATTTTTAACCACTTTTTGCTATCATCGCTTCCGAAAAGTTCGACTTTTCTTCTGAAGTTTTTATTCGAAGTTACTATGTGTAGCTTATTTATCATATGAGTTTTTTCGCCCATATCGAGATAAAATTCTGTATATTCGTTCGGTATATTGGAAAGATTATATAAATGCGGTTCGAAGCGAATCATTTCTTTCGTACTTTCTAACACTTCTAATCTGTAAGGAACCTCCTTCCCTTTGTCATCAATAACTCTTAAATCTGATAGGTCTTCTTTTGAATGATTATATGTTTCGGCATCTATTTTGACGCTTGCCACGCCTTCTATATCCTCTATGGCAATTAGTTTTTTGTACTCCCAGTTCTTTGGAGAGAAATCGGCTTTAAGCGTAATCGCCAGAAACAAGACTAATAATAACTGTTTCTTATTTAATATCATGGCTTTTCCCAACCTTTTTTTGATAAATAAATGAAATAGTAAGTAGAATTACCCCGAGAATGACAAGTGACAAGATTCTATATACGGCTTCAAGATAAGATAAATCGAGGAAAAATACCTTCATAATTGTGAGCGAAGCCATTATGAATCCTGCAATCTTCGCGGGAGAACGCTCTTTAGCTATGCCAAAAACGAATAAGGCAAGAGAATATATTCCCCAGAGAATTGAAATAACAAGAGATTTCATTTCAATCAGATTATCGAATTTTGCAAAGAATTTATCACTTCCCGTAAGTGTAAACCAGAACACCAGAAACATTCCCATTACAACTAAGGCTGCCGCTATTTGTTTGCTTGATGCTTCCCTGTCGGCAGAAAGGAACTTCGCGCAAAGGAATACTGAGACAATTGTGACAGTTGAGTTGAAAAGAAAGGATATAGGTTCAAGTAAGAAGTAATCGATAAAAAACATTTTGAAGACCGCAATACCGAGTAGTGTAAGAGGAAGAATCCGAAAAACTTTTTCCTTTCTACCCAGAGAAAGGATGACTGTGCCTTCGACAGCCCATGCGAGTGTAGACCATCTGGCTTTAAGAAATACCGGTATTGCAATGGTGAGGAAAAATATTGAAAGGGTTATAAAAGCCCATGCAAGTTCCAGTGTTTTTTTTCTTTCTGCCGCCGTGCCATTATAGTAAAAGAAAACGGAAAGGCCTAAGGCTAAAGTGCCGGCAAGGTAAGGATTGATTTTATAAGTTACAAACCACAAAACAAAATAATAAA
>CAZGBM010000137.1:0-2001 GCA_964523975.1 uncultured bacterium
TTCTAATTTACTGAAAATATAATTGAATGCAAGGGTTTTCACACAGTCTGACGACTTAACGAACCAACTAAAAGTAAGTAACAACAAAACACCCAAATGTCACGAATTTTTAACTGGTATCTGGTACCTGGTATCCGGTACCTAAGTTTTGCTGAAGACTAATGACTGGTGACTCGAGACCGGAGTATCTAATATTAATTCACATTTCAATGTCCGAACCTGTTACTCTTATTTTCTATTCTTCCGGAGGAACGGTTAATTCTGTTGCTGTCCGAATTCCTGATGCCACTTCCGAAATGATACCCAACCTGACATATATCGGGTGAACCATCTTTCTTAACTCGGGAAGTTTAATTGCAAAGACGACAGCGCCTAAAATACATGAGATGCCCCCAATTATTAAAGTATTTGGCGCACCTAAACTGCTTGCCAATCCGCCCGCTAACAGGCTGCCAAAGGGTGCTGTGCCCACAAACGCCATTATATAAAAACTCATAACACGACCGCGTTTATCATCGTCAACAAGGGTTTGCAAAATCGTGTTGCTTGAAGCCATTTGCATCATCATCCCCAGGCCAACTATTAACATAAATACCAAAGAGAGTAAAAAGAAACGAGATAAAGAAAATACAATAAGTCCAAAACCGAAGATAGCCGCAGACAAACAAATAATTTTACCCAGCCCCACAACACTTTTTCTGGACGCAAGATAAAGGGCACCTATCAAAGCACCTGTACCTGAAGCTCCCATAAGAAAACCGAAGGTATGAGAGCCGCCATGAAGTATCTCCTTGGCAAAAACAGGCATAAGTAACGTATAGGGCATTCCCATTAAACTGACCAACCCAAGTAATAGTATAATGGACCTTATAGGTGCAAAACCAAAGGTATAAGAAAATCCTTCCTTCAATCTTTTCAAAACCTGGCTGTTTTGGCTTTTTACTTTTCTTGAAGAAACTTTCATCATCAATAGAGATACAATAACAAAAATATAGCTTAAGCCGTTAAGGAGAAAACAAATTCCTTCACCCGTGGCAGCAATCAACATGCCTGCTATGGAAGGTCCCAGCAATCTCGCACCGTTAACCATTGAGGAGTTTAATGCAATTGCATTGCTTAAATCTTCCTTTTTTTCTATCATGTCTACAACGAATGACTGACGTGCCGGCATATCGAAGGCGTTAACGCAACCAAGGAATATACTTGAAAGCATGAGGTGCCAAACTTCAATAATCCCGGTAAAAAAGAGAACCGCCAGGACTAAAGCTTGTATCATAGCCAGAATTTGAGTAGTAATCAGAATGTAATAGCGGTTATATCGATCAGTCAGCACTCCGGCAAAAGGAGCTAACAAGAAAGTAGGAATTTGACCGGCAAAACCAAACACACCCAGTAAAAATGCGGAACCGGTTATACTATAAACCAGCCAGGGCACAGCGATTCGCTGTACCCATGTTCCAATCAGCGAGATACTTTGTCCACTGAAAAATAGACGGTAATTTCTATATCGAAGCGAACGAAAGATGGTTTTGAACCCTGTTGGTTCATTAATAGTATGATAGTTATCGGATTCTTTTTCCATTAAAAATTAACTCCTCGTTATATATAATCTAAAAGACTTTTTACTTCTTCAGGATATTTTTTAACGAGACGATTTTTCTTTAAATTTTCTTTCATTATTCTATCGATAATTTTGTCTTTGCCTATCCATTTTTTTATGAAGCTGAACCCGAGTTTTGGATTCGCGGCGGCAAATACGCTGATAGTGAATTCTAATCCCTTTTTTAAAACATCAAAATTATTTTCCCTGTCCATCTTTCGCAATACAATATCGGTTATTTCGAAACAGAATTTTGCATTTTCTTCATCAAGAAATCTGGGGTGCGCCAATGAAACAAGTATCGCTCTTTTTTCAAGGTTATTAGACTGTTTAATCCATCCCGAGAAAATAGATTTTAAATCATTGAAATTGGATTCTCCTATATTTTGAAATCCGAAAGC
>CAZGBM010000138.1:0-1921 GCA_964523975.1 uncultured bacterium
ATAAGGTGAAACACTCTGGATTGGTAATTAGAGATATTAGCGTAATAGGAGAAAATCAACTGGGAAAGAATACAAATATATACATTCCTTTTTATAATTCAAAAAAGAAAACAATAGAAAAAATTTATATGCCAGTAGTATACTCAAATGCTGTTGAATTAGCTGAAAAATATTTAAAGAATATCAAATTCATAGTAAAAACAACGCAAACACTATCAAAATTTTTCGCTTTTTCCCTTAAGAGAGGGCTATTATCAACAAGCTCTAAATGTTAAGAAAAAAAACAATAAATAAAAATCCTTTTAAATCTGCGTTTATCTGCGTCCCAATATTTCCAAAATTTCAATTGACTTTTTCTTGGATTTATCATAAAATAATCTTAAATTCACTTGCTCTTTTTTATAATTCGACTTGAATAATTTGAGTTTAAAATAGTAATATTTTAAAAGGAGATAGAAAATGTTTGGGAGTATTATATCAGTTATTATATTTGTTTTCTTTTTCGCAACTATATTATTTTTCTCATTTGGTAGACCCCTTCTTTTGGGAAAAGATTCAAAGCACAGATTAGCAGATGTCGCAGGATCATTTGGTGGAAAGATGGGAGGTTCTTTCTTGGGAGATATCTTTATTGAAGTATCGGATTATCGAGAAGTAATGCTAATAGAGTTGGTGGCTGAACGTGAATATAAATTCCTATACAGATACAGCCCCTATGAAAGATTCTTGTGGGTTTCCTGGATGCGTCCTTTAGATTTTAATCTGTCTATTACCACACCTTTGCTTGAAAAATCATATCATACTGATGATATTATAAAAAACCCAACTTTTCATTTGTCTGACGAAGAGATAAAGATTAACGTCACCAACTTTGATAATAAATATCTGATACGGTCAAATGATACCCTTAATGCAGTAAGGTTTCTGCGAAACGATAAACGGCGAGAGGCAATAGAAGAGATCTTTAACCAAGGATTTTTTTTTATAAAAGCAGACAGAGAGGGTATTAGCATCAAAAAACTGCCTGATATGGAAAATTTAAAAGCAGAACAACTCCGGAGCTACCTCGAAGCTTTAAACAAATTCGCTCTTGGTAGGGAAGGGTAAAATTAAAATATAGAGGGGGCACCTATGAAAAAATTGCATTCTTGAAGGTTTGGAAGGTTTGGGGTCAGGTCTTGTTTTTTGAATTTTCGACATCGTATTTAGGTCTTCGTTTTTAGTTAAAAACAAAAAAATCTTGTGTTAATCTGTGTAATCTGTGGTAAAAAAATCCTTGACTTATCACGAATATTTCTTTAGAATTTATATTGAGAGAAGATATGAAAAAAGTACTGGGAGTTATCGGAAGTCCTCGAAAAAACGGAAATACGCATGTATTGGTTTCGCAAATCCTGGAAGCAGTGTGCAGTGAAGGCATTTCGACAGAAGTTATTTTTCTTGAAGATTTACTAATAAAAGAATGCGATGGATGCCATGTTTGCTGGGAGAGTGAAAAATGTGTAAAAAAGGATGATATGAGCAATCTTTATCAGAAAATTATAGAAAGTGATGTTATAATCTTCGGGACACCCATATACTGGTATGGCCCAACAGCTTTGATGAAAGGGTTTATAGACCGCTTTGTCTATTTTAATGGTCCTAAAAACAGAAAAAAGATAAAGGATAAATTAGCGGTTATAGCAATCCCGTTTGAAGAAGAAAACGATGAAACTGCTGCTCCGGTAGTATCATTCTTTAAACGAAGCTTAAATTTCTTAGGAGTGAAATTAATTGGAAAAATAATAGTTCCGGGAGTGACACTAAGAGGGGAAGTAAAAAAGAAAAAAGAATACATGGATAAAGCATACGAATTGGGAAGAAAAATAGCAAAAACCATTAGCAGCGTACAAAGGAAGTGATAGGGGCGAACCTTGAAATG
>CAZGBM010000139.1:0-1901 GCA_964523975.1 uncultured bacterium
CCGTCGATAGTCAAATCAATTTCATCGACATCATCGATAGATAAAAGAGGGATATTTAATGATTCAGCTAATTTATCCGTAGAAGATGAGGTAGATACTGCCTTTATTTTCAAACCTTCTTTGACCATATCGCCGATCTTTTTTATCGCGTAATAAAATGTCGAACCTGTCCCAAGACCCAAAATCATTCCATCATTAACGAAATCCGAAACCTTAGACCCAGCCAATTCTTTTTCTTTATCAACCATTCTATAAATATCCCTCCTTAAATTTTTACCTTTTAAAAGCAAATATAAATATAACCTAAGCCTTTATCATGTCAAGCAAATATTCGTTGGTTCGTTAGACCGTCAGGTCGTTGGACAGTTGAAAAAAACCTCTGTGTCTTTGTGTGAATTTCAGTTTCGGGTTACAGGTTAATAAATTGGATACCGGATACCAGGTATCAGATACCAGTAAAGAAAATCCTGTTTATCCTGTTAATCCTGTCTAAATATTTCGTGTTGTGGGTTGGGTTTTTAACAAAAAATCCCTTTTGAATCTGCGTTTATCTGCGTCTTATTTTCTTCGTGTAATCTGTGGTTACATTCCGAAAACGGGGATTGACTTTTTCTTATCCTTATATAGTATAGATAAAGGAAGATGTTTGATGGTTGAGACTCGATTCATAAATGCTAATTCACACGTATTTACAATTCCCCGTTCAGGTGAAAACGGATTGTTACACCTATTATCAGCTTCTGCTATATCTTATGATATTAAACGTAATTTTCCAACCGGGGAGTAAAGAGTAAAGGGGAATTTAAAACTCCCCTTTTTTATTGAAAAATTAAACTTTCAAGTTTTAGAGCTTTATAAAAAAATCTTCAGGAGGAGAAGTAATGAAGCCAATAAGGAAACTCGACGAAATGGTGGAAATCGTGAAAAAACAACCTTCAAAAAGACTCGTTGTGGCAAACGGACATGACCCTCATACTATAGAAGCAACCTACAAAGCAGTAAAGGAAAAACTGGTGGACGTAACTCTCGTCGGGGACAAGGATAAAATCAAGAAATTAACGGACAAAGCCAAATTAGATATTTCGCTTTTCGACATCATAGACAGCCGCGACGTCGGGGAAGCGGGCGAAATCGCAAAAAAAATGGTAGTGGAAGGCAAAGCTGATATTTTGATGAAAGGGCTTATGCCGACGGATATTTATATGAAAATTATTCTTCACGAGAAAGAAGGACTCTTACCTCCAGGGAATATTCTCTCCCATGTTGCAGTTATCGAAATTCCGAAATGGGAAAGGCTTTTATTCGTTTCGGATATAGCGGTTCTACCTGCTCCCGACCAGAAACAAAAGACACAGATGTTGAGATATGCCATAAGTGTAGCACATGCATTCGGAATAGAAAAGCCCAAAGCTGCAATCATTGCCGCTACAGAAAGGGTATCAAGGAAAATGCCGGCGACTTTCGATGCCGCGATTATCTCCCAGAAAGCGGAAAGAGGCCAGATAAATGATGCAATAGTGGACGGTCCTCTCGCTCTTGACCTTGCTGTAAGCAAAGAAGCATGTGAAATAAAAGGGTTCAAATCCAAAGTTTGCGGAGATGCCGACATACTTATTTTTCCCTTTATCGAGGTCGCAAATGTATTTTTCAAAACCTTAACCGATTTTGCCGGAGCATCTCTTGCAGGTATTGTAATGGGAACAAGCCACCCCTGTATACTGACCTCAAGAGCTGATTCCGAAAAATCAAAATTTTATTCAATTGCTCTGGCGGCTTTATTAAAACGAACCGATGTTTAATATAAAAATTACCGGAACCGGGTCTTATCTGCCCGATAAAATCTTAACGAATTTCGACCTGGAGAAAATGATGGACACCTCAGATGAGTGGATAACGACAAG
>CAZGBM010000140.1:0-1683 GCA_964523975.1 uncultured bacterium
ATCAATTCCCAGATGTAGTGGTCTGATGCACCCTCTGCTTCCCATATATCTTTTGCTGGTTTGTTACGAAGTATTTCTTTTATGTCTATATGACTATGCAGATCTATTACCGGCAGGTCTTTTACTCTTGCGTAAAGTTCTTTCGCGGTAGTATTTTCCAAAAGATAATCATCATCTAAAAAAGCCATATTTTAACTCCGTTTCTATATTAATTAATACAAATTCTTTGTCAATTTACATGAACATCCAACTTCAAGGTAATTTAAATTCGTCATTCTGTCAAGTGTATCTTTTTACCCCCTTCATTTTTAAACCATAGAGAGCACCCTGGTACAGTCGTCCCTCCCTACAGGGCAGGCAGAGAAAAAAGAAACACACAGAGAACATTGAGCACACCACACAACCCATTTATTTTGTCGTTTAAAGACCCGACCCCAAAGAAACAAATATTTAGACAGGATAAAAAAGGATTTACAGGATTTTTTTACTTTATGAAAGAAAACAGCGAACCCGAATCCGGATTCACTGTTTTTATTTTTTATAAATAAAAGCACTTTGAAGTTATATCGGATTATTTGGCTACTAAAGCTTTCTTGGTGATTGAATTATTGCCAACCTGCATTCTTAAGAAATAAATGCCTGAAGGTAGACTTTGTGCGTTCCAGGTAGTTCTTTGGGGTCCGGCAACCAATTCTTCGTCAGCCAGTGTTGCAACTTTTTGCCCGAGCATATTGAATACACTCAGGTTAACGTGCGCAGGCTCTGACAGCGTGTAACTTATATTGGTGATTGAACTGAACGGATTCGGGTAGTTTTGTTTTAAGCTGAATCCGAGCGAAGATTTCTCATATTCTTGGTATTTTACTATACTTTGACTTCCCGGGTGGCGACCGGGGTGAGAATAACTAATTCCGTCATACCAGGTGCGGCAAATATCACCTACTTTGGTACCTGCGGTACCGACCTTGATTGCTTCATCGTCGACAAAAACATCCAGGGTATCGCCAGCTTCGAGCTCGACCCTTCCGAGGTAAGCTTGATAGAGGAATGTATTGCCCCCGTCCGTCAATACAAGTGCTGTATTGTGATCTTCGTCCATTACCTGCTTACAAGCCATTTGCCGGAAGATTTGCATATTATCACTGGCGAGTCCTGCTTCGATTCTCCAGTCGTAGTCGGGATTCGCCCAGAAGTTGGCCCAGACGTCGTAAGTTCCTGCTTCGATATCGGTTACTCGTGTTTTAATAACAGGCGCGTCTTCAAAATCGATTTCTGCGGATGTCAGTACGGAATTACCGTTTCCGTAGGAAGTCCTTCTGTGCCACTCGTCATCCGCTGGTCCCGCATTATCATCCGGACCGCTTGTCGTAAGAGGTGAACCGTCCGCGAAAAAAGTGTTTTCCGTCGAAGCATCTACATAGCTCATCAGCACGGTCGAATCCGATGAATGTTCTATAATTCCGACAATTGCTGCATCATATTCTTGTGCTCTAAAATAGGTTCCTCTAAACCATAATAATGCCATGTTATCTTCGTCCCACTTCGGGATTATAGGTCGGAAATTGTCACGTTCGGAATTCTCGGTGATAGGAGTCCAGGACCAGGTTGCTCCACTGTTTGAAGTGACCCCTTTAAAGATTTCACGAACTCCCAGAAATGTAGCATCATCTCTCGGGTCATAGG
>CAZGBM010000141.1:0-1615 GCA_964523975.1 uncultured bacterium
GTGCGATAACAGGACTGGTATGGCATGACGAAAATGGTGATGGCAAGAAACAGAGTGGGGAGCCTCCGCTTAAGGATATAAAAATCGTTCTGGACGGCAAGAAAATAGCCGAGGCGGATGGGATTGGACAGTATAGATTTGCACCTGTTTCTAAAGGTAAACATACAGTACAGCTTGATATAAAAGGAATTCCGGCTTTCTTGGGAATGGATAGCTTGGAAAAGAAGATAGAAACAGGGTTGGTTGATTTCAAAGTCGTAAATTTCCCGATTTTCAGTCTTTCTTCGATTAGCGGAGTTGTTTATTACGACAACAATCATAATTTCAAAAGAGATACGGACGAAGAAGGAGTCCCGAATGTTAAAGTGAGTGTTGTTCGAGATGGCTATTCGAAATACACTTATACAAACTTTTTCGGTGAATATTCGATTCAAAACATCGTTCCCGGAGATTATACTGTACAGACTTCCCGTTTTCCTCCGGGTTATGACTTAAGTCCAAGAGGATTCATTTTGTATTTACAATTAACCGGTGGTATGAAAAAAGAAAAGCTTAACTTTGGAATTGCAAAACCTGTGAGAGAAATTGATAGAAAAGAGTTTTAAAATATCGGAGGTAATCATGAAGAGAATTTTTTATCTGTTAATTGTTGTACCGTTTGTAACATTAGCGGTGTCTTCGACGGGTGTCGGTGTTGAAAAGACGGAAGCATTGGTTCCCGTTCCTATGGGTATAATAGATATGGTCTGGATTACCGTACAAACCAATACAATCACCTGGGATTTTAACAGAATTGACCGGAATACCAATAATCCTCCTTTTCCTCCGTTATCCTTTCCGGCATACTATGAGCCGAGCCAGCCTAATAGACGATACTATCAGCGTATAAGATATAGAGTTAGAGGATTTCTTTGGCCAGCAAGTAGTTGGGAAGTTACGGTTACGGGTGCCGGAAATCCGACCCCTGCCTGCGGTATTTTGCTTTCCGATATAGAATATGGAGACGGGGCTGCAGGAGTATGGTTTCCGTTCAGCACCGTACCGCAAGTTCTTGCAAGCGGAAGCGGCGATATAGAATGGCAGGATCTAGACCAGGATTACAGGGTAAGATTAAGTGGCGATGAGAGCTATACAAGCGGTTCATCTACTTCAGTAATTTATATGATACAGATTTTGTAGTTGATGGCGGTGACAGGATGTTAGGTTTTTGGATGTAGATTGTGTGAATCTGCGTTAATACAGTCTTAATATAAATTAAATGTCAAAAATCAAAAAGCAAAATGACATATAAAAATGTAAAAATTAACTCTTCTACACAACGAAAAATTTGACGGTGGAAAAATACGGGTTTTCTTTTCCCCCAACACCCCATTTTTTAACAACAAATAGCACAAATAGCACAAATAAATTAAGAATGTTTGTTTTTGAAATAGAAAAGAAGCTGTTTTCTTATTCGTGTTATTTGTGTGATTCGTTGTTTCTCTTTTTTTATTTTTGAACTTTGATTTATATTTTTCCATTTTTATATTTGATTTTTGCATTTTAAACAAAAACAGTTGACTTATTCGTAAATCCATATAAAATAGTAAAGCATTTTATTTTAAGGTGAGGTAAA
>CAZGBM010000142.1:0-1608 GCA_964523975.1 uncultured bacterium
TATGCTCTGAAGATTTTACCGCTTTTAATGCCGGAAAGTGCGTTGCGCGTATCTACGATAAGAAATGAATTATCAACAACTTTTCTATAATTTATATTGGAATGAGCGGTAGCAATAATTACCCCATCCTGCTCTTTTAGAATTTCTTCTGTTAATTTAACCGAACTCATCACCAAATCGGTCTGCCTGAGATTATATATCTCAGGGATATAAGGGTCGTAATAGGAAACTTCTGCTCCACCTTCTTCGAGAAGTTCTATTAATTTTATCCCCGGAGACTCCCTGGAATCGTCAATATCTCTTTTATATGCAACACCTATAACAAGGATTTTAGACCCTTTCAGTGATTTTTTATTCTTATTTAAAGCTGAAATAGTTTTCATAATTACATATTCCGGCATCATCGTATTGATTTCCCCGGCAAGCTCGATGAATCTGGTATTAATTCCGAATTTTTTTGCTTTCCAGGAAAGATAAAAGGGGTCTATAGGAATACAATGCCCTCCAAGTCCAGGTCCCGGATAGAAAGGAGTAAATCCGAAAGGCTTTGTCTTTGCTGCCTCAATCACTTCCCATATATTTATACCCATTTTATCGAATATAATTTTCAATTCATTTACAAGAGCAATATTTACGGAACGATACGTGTTCTCAAGTATCTTTGTCGCTTCGGCTACCTCAGCAGAAGCAACTTCTACTATTTTGTCAAAAATATCTCTATAAATTTCAACAACTTTCCTTCTCGACTGTTCTGTAACGCCTCCAATCACTTTCGGAATATTTTTCGTGTTAAATTTCTCGTTGCCCGGGTCCTCTCTTTCAGGGGAAAACACAAGATAAAAACCTTTATCCAACTTATAGCCCGTGTTCTCGAACATGGGAAGCAAAACTTCCCTTGTGGTACCGGGATAAACCGTAGATTCAAGAACAACGATAGCTCCTTGCTTTAAATTTTCTGCTACAGATTGAGCCGAATTCTCCACAAACGATAAATCAGGCTGGCGATATTTATCAAGCGGCGTAGGGACACAAATAGATACTAAATCTACTTCGTTTAAGCGCGAAAAATCGGCGGTTGCAATAAAAAGACCGGAATCAAATAAATTCTTAGCTCTCTTCGCTTCAATGTGCTTTAAATATATTTCTCCCCGGGAAAGCTTACCTATTTTTCTCTCGTCTATATCAAACCCGATAGTTTTGTAACCGGAACGAACAAATTCTATAGCAAGAGGCAATCCAACATAACCGAGTCCAATAACTCCAAGAACTTTTTGGCGTTTTTCCTTACTGTTTTTCATAAAATCAATATATTAATACTTGCTTACGTGTCAAGACTACCCCACCACCGAACCCCAAATTATCTCACACAAAGAACACAAAGGCGCAAAGAAAAAAATATGTTGTTGTTTAAAATCCATGCTACAACACAATTATTCACATATAGAACATGTAGTACTTGTAGTTTTTGTTTTTACTATTTTACCATTTTTCTATTCAACCATTTAACCTGGATTCGAAGAATCTACCATCTGGCGGTCAGCATAGTCTTTTAGCCTTGACATCAAAGATTAATGACCTAATTTTCTACAAATGAAAGAAGAATTTGCT